>JBKQMK010000417.1:0-3133 GCA_052146735.1 Desulfomonilaceae bacterium
TTCTTTTCTTTCATTTCTGTCTCTGTGGCTGCGCCCACATTGATGACCGCCACGCCGCCGACCAATTTGGCCAATCTTTCCTGGAGTTTTTCACGGTCGTAATCGGAAGTGGTTTCTTCGATCTGAGTCCTGGTTTGTCTCACGCGGGCTTCGATCTTCTCTTTTGCGCCATAGCCGTCGACTATTGTTGTGTTGTCCTTGTTAACATTGACCCGTTTGCATCGGCCAAGATCATTCAGGGTCACCTTTTCCAGCTTGAGGCCCAGATCCTCGGCAATCAACTGACCGCCGGTTAACACGGCAATGTCTTCGAGCATCGCCTTTCTGCGGTCGCCGAAACCGGGAGCCTTCACTGCGCAAACATTAAGGGTACCTCTCAACTTGTTTACCACTAGTGTAGCGAGGGCCTCTCCTTCCAGATCCTCAGCAACGATAAGGAGCGGTTTCCCCATCTTCGCTACCTGTTCCAGCAGCGGTAGCATGTCGCGCATGATGGAGATTTTCTTTTCGTGAATCAGGATGTAAGGCTCGTCCAGGGAGACTTCCATCCGCTCTGGATCGGTCACAAAGTACGGAGAGAGATACCCGCGATCGAACTGCATGCCCTCGACCACTTCGAGAGAAGTTTCTATGGCCTTGGCTTCTTCAACGGTGATAACCCCCTCTTTGCCGACCTTTTCCATTGCTTCGGCTATGATGTTGCCGATGGTGGAGTCGTTGTTTGCTGAGATTGTGCCTACTTGAGCGATTTCTTTCCTATCCTTGGTGGGTTTGGAGATCTTTTTCAACTCGGTCACAACAGCTTCAACCGCGGCGTCAATTCCTCTCTTGAGTTCCATAGACGACGCACCTGCGGCAACCATCCTGATGCCTTCACGGTAGATTGCCTGGGCGAGAACTGTAGCTGTGGTGGTACCGTCACCGGCAACATCGGAGGTCTTGGACGCGACCTCTTTTAACATCTGAGCGCCAAGGTTCTCGAATTTATCTTCCAGTTCAATTTCTTTTGCTACGGTAACGCCGTCTTTGGTGACATTGGGCGCTCCCCAGGATTTCTCCAGAATCGCGTTGCGACCTTTGGGGCCGAGAGTGGATTTCACGGCATCAGCCATGATGTTCACCCCTTTGAGCATCTTATCCCTCGCCTGTTGCTCGAACAGTATAATTTTGGGGGCCATTTATTCTACTCCTCCTTGAGTTCGTCTTTTTTGTTTTGTATTCAATTTTTGAGGGCGATTATGATTCAACCAGTCCCAGCACGTCGTCTTGTTTCATAATGAGGTACTCGTTGCCTTCAATTTTGATTTCCGAGCCCGAGTATTTTCCGAACAAAATCGTGTCGCCCGCTTTGACTTCCAGTGGAATGAGTTTTCCGCCTTCCAGGCGTTTTCCCTGACCTACGGCGATGACTTTGCCTTGCTGGGGTTTCTCTTTGGCCGTGTCAGGGACAATGATTCCTCCCTTGGTTTTTTCCTCCGATTCTACCCTTTCAACGAGGATACGATCGTACAGAGGACGAAATTTCATAGTTCTCCCTCCGGTCAATTGTTAGTGATGTGAGAGCGGAAATTGCTGGCACTCCTAGTTAGGGACTGCCAATGCCCGGCCGTATTGTCAACCCCCCCCCTTCCTCGAAAAAAAAGTTCTTCGGAATTGTTCACTGGGCAAAACCTCACGAATGAGAAGTGGGGTGCACCAAGGTTTGATAGCAAAAAGCACGAGATCGGGATTATGCCCTTGGAAAGAAGCGTGGCCTTGGCTTCTTGAAGTTCACTCTTCGGCAATAGGCTCCACGCCGGTAGGGCTAATACCTTTCTGTTTCAGATGGGATAGAAGGATCTTCTTCATGTCTGAACCATTCACAACAATTCTCCCGCCTTGCCGCTTGACTCCAGAATGAGAGACTTGCCACTCAATGTCGATATTGAACTTCTAAGAATCACCGTAGATTTTCCGTGGTTCGTAGTTTTGGTCCTCGTTTTCTGGAGTCTTTCCGCTGGCTTCTTTCCACTCTACTTTCCCGGGTACAGCGGCAACTTTACTAAATTTGTTATCAGCGGGCCGCGGGTGCATAGCTCGCCATGCACGGACGTATTAAGTTTCCTTTGGATTCGCGGATTCCCAAAGATTCAACAATTGGCCTCGGTGGTACTCAAATTTCCTGGAAAATTCGATGTCCTGTGTACGCGCAAACTCACGCCTGCATCTAGCCATTTGAAACATCTCTCGAAGCACGGGATCGGGAAATCCCTTGATGTTGGAACCGACGTCCAGGGGCGCATCGTCACTGTTCGCCCCCTCCATATAGGCTACTTCTTCTACGTTTTTGTCGAGGACCGTGACCCGAAACCACCCAACCCCTCTGTCGTAACACTGGAACCCCATTGCGATCTCTTGGACGACAAAGCGTACCTGGACGTTGGTCGATGATTTCGGCCAGATCATTCTTGCCCTTTCTACGAGAGCCGAAGCCCACGCCCGAAGATTCGTCAGCATGGCGACCTCCGCGATCTTGATTACAGGATCCCTAGCGCCAAGGGACCAGTGGATGAAGGGGTGTACGATTTGGTGCTTGCTCCGAGTGCTTTTCCACTACCACGGGCCGTTGGAAGTTACGAGCGAGATGAGGGCAGACGGCCTTCATTTGCTTTGATTATGGGAACTATTGGGAAGACCCATGGAAAGAGCTTTCCGACGTGTGTTCTGGTGGCAGGGTATGCACATGGCAAATAAGTTTCCAAGAGTATCGGGTCCGCCTGCCGTTTTATGGTGTGCATGCCAGTTTCCACTCAGTTTCAGATGACACCGACCTTTGTGAAGATCACACTGCTGCATTTTGCATTCACATCGCCCGCCGGCTCTTTCGTAAAGTTTCTTACGAGTGTCTTCTGATATGGCCATTTCTGCAACCTTTCTCTGGCGACAACTCCCCTTGCCACGGCGAGCATATGGAGTCAGCGAAAAATAACTCCGTCCTTGTTACAAACAGGGCCAGTCCAAGTCGGTAAATGCTTCCCGCCACGGTCTGCCGCACCCCGACACTACCGTTCACCCCCCTATCTAATCCGATCAAACTTCAGCAAAAAAGTAAGGCTTCAGACATTGAATGCGATCCACATATGTTTCGGGATCC
>JBKQMK010000418.1:0-4163 GCA_052146735.1 Desulfomonilaceae bacterium
AGTAGAGGTAACCTTCCGCAATTCCTTGGAGTCGTATCAAGGGCTTGAAACTTCTACTTCATTGGGAGGGTACTGTCATGACAAAAGCTGAACTGGTTGCACGCATTGCTGCGGAGGCGAACGTCTCCAAGAAGGCCGCTGCCGCGGTATTGAAGTCATTCGTCGGAGCGGTCCACGGCTCGCTAAAGGCGAAGGGCGGGCAAATTAGGATCGCGGATCTGGGGACCTTCGTGTCTGTCCAAACGAAAGCTCGCAACGGCGTCAACCCTCAGACCCGAAAAAAGATTAAGATCCCCGCGTCGAAAGTGGCCCGCTTCAGAGCCGCCAAGGCACTTAAGGAAGCCGTGAAAAAGGCAAAATAAGGTAGGCGTGGGAAAATTGGATTCGGCGCTCTGCCCGGTTGGATAGCGTGCCCTCGTGAACGCGTGAGAGAAAGTGAGAGCCTGTTCTTCGGGGCAGGGCGCCAGGTTATTTGACCCCTGCAATGATGAACTCGTGCCGTTTTCAGTGGAGGCACCGTCTGCGCTTCACTTCCGCATGAAATGATGTTTTCTTTTTGACGTATTCTGTTTCATACCTCCAACAATCCGCAAGTCTTCGACCTTCGCTTTTCATGGTGCGGTAATGAACCAGGACTATACAGATTCAGATTGTGTTGACACTCGGTCCGAAGAATGTCGTAGGACCAAGGCCCTGCGTTTCGAAATGGTGACGATCGCGGTCACGCAGGAAGATTATGATGCACTCAAGAAATCAGGCGGTCCTCGCACGGATCAGATCCACATGGCCTTGCGGCATTATCTGAAGATGCTCAATGAAACGAGTTGGCGTCCGACGGCAAACGGCGTTGCAAGGATGTACTCTACTTGCACCATCTTCCAATGTGCGGTTGAGAAGGTCCTATGTGACGAAATTCGAGACCTGGGCGGGCGTTTCGATGCACACACCATGGAAGCGATGCGCCTGTTCCTGCTTTGAGGTACTCACCTGACTGCCTAAAGCTTTAAACAAAGCCGAATCGACCTTTCATTTGAAAGAAGTTGTCAGTCTTCAATTTTCCTTTCCTAACAGACATCGCCCCCTACCCCCGGCCGTCCTCATGCAGCGACCTCCTTTCTCTTCGATCCGTCGTAATCAATATGGAAGTCAAAGCGGGGGAACTTTCTGGGCAGACGCGTAATGTTAAATACCATTACTCCGATGGACATACGGTCCAACCAGGAGGATAAAGGCCAACCAAAGTGGATTACTACCTTCCGGTCGCCCAATTCGTATTCGATTACTTTTAGTAACCCGACCATCTGTTGGTAAAGGGTTCTTTTGCTCGTGGCAAACCTGAAATGGTTAGAAGCCAATTTTGCCGGAACTCCCTGCCGAGGATTGTAGAAGGTAACGTATACCTCATTTTCTTTACTTTGGTCCAAGGTTTCTTCTCTGGGTCTGCGAAAGATGATGTGCAGGTCATTTTGGGATGACTCGGCGAGAAAAAGAATCATATCCATGTGAGTGTCAGTTTCAGCGACCGCTTTGATTTCCGGCGCTCTTGTTCTCGCCACCACCAAGCCACCGAACAGTACTACACCTGTAACAATAGCCCACAACTGGGTCCCGTGAGGTTTCATCCAGGCCAAGAAGATGAAGCAACTCAGGAAAATCAGGAATAACACTACGGTACCGAAACGGTTCGTGAAATAGTGGATTACCTCTTTGGTACCCATGGAATACCGATAGATGATGAGAGACGCCAAATTGATGGTGAAACAGGCAAGCAGTCCGAGGGCATACATATCAGCAAGGATCATCTGGCTCCCGCCGGTTATTAGTATGATGATTGAGAACGAAACGGCGTTTATGATATGAATGCGGTACAAAGACTGCCTGCGGTTAGTCGCGATAAACCAGGAAAAGCCGTATCGTTCCCCCACCCGTTCCATCAGTTCGCTAGATGCCACAAAAGCCGTGTTTACAGCCATTATAAGGGTAATGCTGGCTAAGGCGGCGACGCCGATTCCGAATGGCACTCCGTTCAGCAGGGTAGCGTAATGAGTGATGAGATCGCCTTCATGGGCTGAGAACTCGATGGGAGCAGATAGAGCCAGAGCCGCCACTAAGGGCGTGACAATGCCTACGGTGAGAGCCAGGAACAGATAGGACTTCGAGATGTCTCGCCATGAACGGACAAAGCCGGCTGTCTGAAGGACGGACTCCACCCCGGAATAAGCGAGGACGCAACTGGCGACGGACGCGATGAAGACACCGTAACCTTGGGTCCAGGACCCGCTTTCTAAATGTATTGCGGCTCCAGCGACGGAATCTTTCATCCGAATCAATGAATCCTGGTCGAGCCCCAAGACCCCCGACGCAATCAAGTTCATAAAAACGAATGCTGCAAGTATGAAGACTCCATAGGTGAAGCGGACATTTTCCCGGATTCCTAAGATGTTCAGACCGGCGATTCCCCAAACAATAACAATGGCTGTAATCATTTTCCAGAGTTGTGAAGCGACAAAAAAGGAACTGGCATTTTCTATGGCGCTTATTGCCGAAATGCAGGCTGTGAGAATATAATCGACCATGATCGAAGAGACTGCCACAAAGGAAATCAACGGACCCAGGACCAAGTACGAAAAGGAATAAACGCCACCCCCAAAAAGTTTGTGATGTTCCAGGATTTCCGAAATTTCTACCAGACGGGAACTGAAAAATCGAATAAGGATAGATGTCAGTGCGATGAAGAATATCGCAGCCGGGCCAATGAACCGAAAAGCCTCCGCTGGGGCATAGAATACTGAGGTCAGCTCATCCATCAGAGTGATTACCCCTACTCCGAGCCAGGTGAGCCAGAAGCGTCCATTAAAATAGGTGGTGAGTAATCCAGGCTTCCGCAGAAGAAACAGGAAAAGACCCACGAGAGTGGCATTCAGGACGAAGAGAACAGCGATTTTCATTTAGCCGTTTTCACCCCACATGTATGCACGTGCCGAAAAGTCTGAAGCATATGCCACCCTGATCTTGCCGGTCAAGATTCATGCAGAATCGGTAGTAAAATCGATTCGGATTCACGCTGGTTTGCCCGGCGCGTCAAATCGAGGCGTGAATTGTGACAAGTCGTACAGCCCGAGTTTTTCCTCCAGTTTCGCCACCTCGCCGACGACGCTTTCGAACCCTTCCTTACCGAACAGGGCTTGCTCTTTGTCCTCGAACTCTTCCCCCAAGCCGTCAAATTCGTCCGGGGACAGGATGTCGTGCAAGGCCGGAAACAGGATCGTGTCCTCGCGCGCCGCGTGGGGGCGATACATTCGTATGAACAGATGAAGATTCTTGCCCAATTCCTTTCGCCCGGTAGCGGCGGCTGAGGACTTCTTGATGAATTCCGTCAAGCGGCGGCCTGCTTGGTGTTGCTGCCGCAGTACGTTTACCAGATCCACCAATTTCCCTGCCTTTTCAAATCGTGGGAAAAGATAATCTTCTTCGAGTTTCTCATGATAATCTTCAATGAACTTCTTGATTATTCCCGCCGCGGAGCCGAGCAGATCGGGAGCGAATTCTTTTCCGCTGTTCACTCTCCCTTGAATCTCTTCATAGATGAGTAATGTACGCCTAAGCACACCATGCTCCCGCATTAGGTCTTCCGGCGGAGAAACCTGTTCGACCGCTTTTTCTGTGGCCTTTTTCTTTTTGACAGACTCTCCTTTCGCGAGAGCGGACACTGGGCAACAGAGAACAGCCCCGGTGACCACAATGCCAGCTTTCGCGAGAAAATCTCTGCGCGGGTTGAAGTCATTCTTGTTGCGGTTCATCATTTTGCTCCTTTCTGGGTTAATAATAGCAACTGCACGAATTTACAATTTTAAATCTTTAGCGCCGCAAACTTTCTCGCGGCCACGATTTTGCGCTGCACCAATTACGCGGTACCCCCATCTGGCAACAGGGTATTTCATGGTCATTTTTTTATCAAGGAGGCACGCGAGACTGCCCCGAACGATACGCAAATGCATTTAGCAAAAACCCACCCACGGCGTCTGAATTGCAAGAGCTGGTTGCAAAACCTCATAAACGTTTTATGACAATCATGATACAGGCTATCTGGATGAAAGCCTCGTACATACAGACCTGGTGCTCGTATCGGACGACTATGCGTCGAAAGTTTCCGAACCAGCTGA
>JBKQMK010000419.1:0-3321 GCA_052146735.1 Desulfomonilaceae bacterium
TGATTTTACGAATTCTCTCTTTTGACCACCCGGAAGATGACATTAAAGCCGTTGGTACGTGATTTGAACCGATCTATTCGGCTTGGCGAGCCTCAAAAAGGAGCACGACTCAGGTCATGATGCAGTCACAATGTCACAGATTAATCCTTCAGGTTTTGCAGCCCCAGTTCTTTGTATTATGGCTCTCTTCCATCTTCCGATCAAATCATCTTGACACGCTGCTCTGAAGCAGCAGCGCTCTTCGGCGCAGTCGTTATAGCCTCTGTTGAAGCAATCAGAGTACCCGGCTTCTCGTTGTGCCCTATGGATTCTACTTGTGTACCGCTCTTGTATACATGTAGGACAGTACCCGTGAGAGATGTCAGATTCCGTTGCTCTGGGATCGCCCCACTCTATTTCGCACAGAAGACATTTGTATTTGAGCATAGCTGACTGACTCCTGGCCTACAAGAGTGACCACAATTAGACCGCCGGTGAAGCTGATCTAGTCAGTTTTGACTCGTAGCACAGTTTACCAACGAATGCAAATTGGCTAAGGTTCAAGGCCACGAAGGAACTCCCCGTACTGAAGAATGGATTTGGATCACTGAAAGAAGACGAAGACCTGCGGCATTGCCGCACAGTTACTGGGTTCGTGCGAACCAACCCGTTGGGTTTTGATTGACGAAAACGGCTCCTTTCAAACTTCAGGCAGGGTGGTCCATTCTGCCGGGACTGTAAAGAAGAATATCGAGCCTTTTCCAGGTTCAGATTCGACCCAAATTCGCCCACCATGATGCTCCACAATCTTCTTGCAGCTAGCTAGCCCAATGCCTGTTCCCGACCGTCCCCGAGTCGCTTCAACCCGTTGAAAAATTCTAAAGATGCGGTCGAAATACGGTGGCTCGATACCAATTCCATTATCCTTTACGTAAAACTTCCACTCAGACTCTTCCCGCGTTGCGCCGATATGAATCTCTAGCGGTCTATCCCCGGCAAACTTGATGGCATTACTGACAAGATTTTGAAATAATTGGATCATTTGCGAAGGATTTCCCGTCACAATCGGAAGTCGATACCTTGTTACCTTTGCACCGATGTCCTCTATCGCAACCCTCAAATTAGACACGGCTCGGTCAAGTGCCACATTGCAATCAGTGGGCTCGAACAACTTTGGCTTGGTTCCCAAGCGTGCATAGGACAAGAGGCTCTGAACGAGAGCGTCCATTCGAAGGGTGATATCCAGCGTGCGAGACATAAGTTTGTAGGCATCGTGGTCGGGACTGTCTTTGAAGCGCCGCTCCAGAACCTTTAAGTAGGCTGCAATTCCGACAAGTGGTTCCCTCAGGTCATGTGCTGCGATGTAGGCAAACTCTTCCAAGTCCTTGTTGCTTCGCTCCAAGGCATCAGTCTTAACACGGAGCATATCTTCGGTCCGCTTGAGATCGCTCAGGTCTTTGACAATGGTTGCGATGCCCACTGGTTCCCCCCGTCTGTCAGTCAAAAGAGAGAGGCTTACCAAGACGGGTATCACATCTCCCGACTTTTTGCGGTGGAGGGATTCCACGTTTTCGACTTTTTCTCCGCGTTTGCATCGCCCGTGCAACTCATCCACCAGCTCGTGCCGAGTCTGAGATACGGTTGTTTTAATGGATTTGCCTATCAACTCCTCCCTGCGCCACCCGTAAATCTGTTGAGCTGCTTTGTTCAGATCAACAATATTCCCCTCCAAATCCCTGATGAAAATGGGATCAATTGATTCCATGAAGACTTTAGACATCTGAAGAAGCTTTTCTTCCGCACGCTTACGATCAGAGATGTTAAAGGCTGTTCCCGAAACCCGCATCGGGTTGCCGTCACTATCCCGGTCAACAACCTTGCCTCTGGAGAGGACCCAATTCCATTCTCCCGACTTGGCCTTTACCCTATGCTCGGCGTCATAAAACTCCGTGCGGCCTTCCAGGTGGGCATTCCACGCCTCGATCACCGCAGGTCTATCCTCCGGATGAAGTACACTTCTCCACCAATCTAAATTTGGCTGTACCTCATCAAGAGAATAACCGAAAATGTCAGCCCAGGTTTGGTCAACGAATGCCTGGTTCTTCGCGATATCGTAGTCCCACAACCCGAGGTCTGCCCCCTTCAGCGCAAGCTCAAGCCTCTGCTGGCTGTCGGACAACAACTTCTGCGCACGTTCACGCTCTCCAATTTCCCCCTCCAACTGTTCATTTAGTTCCAGCAGTTCGCGGGTGCGTTGTTGAATCCGATCCTCCAGTTCTCGATTTGCTTGCTCAAGTGCTGCTTCTGCCCTCTTTCGCTCGGCGACCTCCTTCTCCAGGTCTGCTCGGTATCTCTGGCTTATGATGAGCTGTCTCTTTTCAAGGGTCAGATCTTCTACCACTAGGAGTATCAACCGCTTGTCTTCCATCCTGACCGGCCGAAAGAACAAGCGACCCCACATGGCAGTCTGGGCAGTCCCCAGCACGGCCTCACAAGTTTGAGGCTTCCGGGTCAAAAATACATCTTCCAACAGGGACTGAATCTTCTTAGAGGCTCGAGAATCTTGCGACATTTCAGCCGCAGGTGCTCCTAGCAATTTTTCAGGATCGGGGTTGATCTTGCCACATGCTCGATTCGCAAAGATGACTCGATGCGACTCATCAATCAAAAGCGCTGGAACAGGGAGGGCCTGCAATAATTTGCTAAACGAGGTTGTCCTAAATTGCGCTACATCAAAGCTTCCCGATGAAGTGACCTCGGCTACCAGAGTGGTCACGTCAATTGATTCAGTATCCTCAAAAGGACCTTTGACTGGCGTCTTGCTTTTCTTCATAGCAATCTCTCGGAAAAAATCGTCGTCCAACTCGCGACTATAGCACATTTGGGTATCATTCTTTTCATCACCCCCGCGCAGTCAATGGCATCAACCCCGACCGCTACCAAACTGGTCCCTGTTTCTGGACTGCGTCTCAGGCACGCCACCATGCTTCTAATCAAAATCCAGCTGGTAGCGACGGGGCAAGAGAATTTTCTACGGCCGTTGCAGCCGGTGATCTGATCTGTCGGTCTGATACCACGGAGACAACCCAGTAAAAAAAACCGTCTGATCGGACTACGGACAACCTCTATTCGCCGCCGTAGGCTGGGCCGATGAGACAATCAATCCTCAAGATTGCGTTTTTGATCGGGTGAACTTCTATTTGCTCGGGTCGACCCTTTCCAAAATTGCGTTGATATCGGAATTCGTTCGGTCGTTTGTTATGGGAAAGAAAGCTTTTCAGCTCTTGGACATTCATAGGAATACTCACATTGGTCAGATAAGTTATAAGTCTTTCAGAGAGA
>JBKQMK010000420.1:0-4294 GCA_052146735.1 Desulfomonilaceae bacterium
TATCGAAATGCAGGATAAGATGGAGCGGGACCATGACGATGATTTCTCCATAAGCGACAACGCGTGAAGTCGACTTGCAGTCGACACTAAGAAGCCACCGCCTTACAGGCGGTTGGAGCCTTCACTTACATTTGAGGAGGGCTGAATGATGAGCAAGATGTTGAGATTGATCGTAGTCCTGGTTGCCTTGGTGGCTTTCGGCATGGCTACGCTGGCTGTTGCGGACGATTTTTACGTGGTCAAGGATGCCGCGGGGAAAGCCTCCGTGGTGGACAAGAAGCCGGCTGATGCGAAGGCGATTGTCAAAGGCCCCTTCAAGACCAAAGCGGATGCTGAAAAATCAATGAAGGCCGCGGCAAGCAAACCTGCCAAGCCGCCTGCTGAGGGGTGCTAGCGCCTATAGCAGAATTGTACGAGTGGCTGTAAAACTTCGAGAGGTCATGCAGGCATGCAGTGAACGTCCAGTTGTGCTGGGCATTTAGGCGCGCCTGCCGTTGCGACGAGTGAAATCCCGCATTCCGCAGCAAAGCAATAACAACTTCTATCCCACGAGACTGCATGGATACCTCGCCGGAAGAGACTGCCTTAACTGAGCCGACGGCGACCGATAAGCGGTTTTTTCTTAAATCCCTATTATTTTTGTTTGCCGCCCTGGTGGCCGTAATGGGAGCAGGGGGGCTGGGAAGATTCGCGTTTTTCAGGATAGGGAAAAGCAAGACTAGAGACGTTCCCAAAGACGTCCTCGACAAACTTCAGCCTGACATGCCGTTACATGTGCCCGAAGCGGGAGCATGGCTTCTGAAAGGCAAGAACCCGGAGCAGTTGACGGCATTGGACGACCGCTGCACGCATCTGGGATGCCGCCAGAAGTGGAATCCCACCCGCGGGCTTTTCGAATGCCCATGCCATGGGAGTGAGTTCGATCTTGAGGGGAATGTGAAACGAGGCCCGGCAACTCGGCCGATGCCGCGGCTGTTCTTGAGTACCGGTGACAATGAGAAGCTGCGTCTGTTGGAAAAGCCCCCTTCAAACTCGAGGGCGTCTTGAACCACCTTGTGGTGCAATTTGCGCCGCAAACAGTCGATGCACCGTCATGGCCTTTTGATGTCAAAGGGGTCTTTTTCAGCATTTCTCATCCATCTTCATCCACGACTCATCCCTGAAAGCTCATCCAGAGTTCGGTTCACATGGTGTATGGGAGGACTGGCTTTCTGGATGTTCCTGCTAGAAGTGTTCACAGGCGCGCTGCTGGCTCTTTACTATCTTCCAAGTACCAGCGGGGCGTATCCGTCCGTTCAAGCAATCACTCATGTCGTTCCTTACGGTTTTTTTATAAGAAATCTCCACTATTGGTGCGGTCAGATAATGGTGGCAGCGGTGGCCTTGCACATGGTGAGGGTCTTCCTTACCGGTTCCTTTGTTCCGCCGAGGCATATGAATTGGATGATCGGCCTGATGCTGTTGGTGGGGACCCTGCTTGTGGACTTCACAGGCTATCTCCTCGTTTGGGACGATAGAGGCTTGTGGGCGTGGACCATCGCTAGGAACCTTACGGACAATGTGCCACTTGTGGGGCCGCTTGTTGCAACCCTTCTGTTCGGCCCTGTGGAAGTCGGGGATTTTGCAATACTACGGGTATACGCGTGGCATGTGATTTTCCTGCCGAGCCTATTAATCGTCACCATACTCTGGCATTTCTGGAAGATCCGAAGAGACGGCGGGATCTCCCAGACGCTGTGAAAGGACGGTATTTTCCGGAAACTTCCCAGGTTTGGCAAGCTTTCTCATCCTTGCCTTTCCCAAATCCCGCCGCAAAGTGTACTTAGAGCCGTTGCCACGAGTAGTGTGCAAAACGGAGGAATACTTGGGGGGACGGGCATCTTGCCCGTCTTTCGGAGAGAGGCAACCCCGCGTTTCGCGCGGGGCTGTCCCACCGGAATCAACGCGTGACTTGTTCGAATGCGAAATGGTATCGGGCAAAGCTTACAGGCGATGTTATTCTCCAGTTTCATCGCGGTGTCAGTCGCAGCGCTCATCATGGTCACCGTTTTATCTGCGAGAGCCGCCTCGCAAGAACCAGGAGCATTGAAAATGGAAAGAAGCTCTGAACCCCATGAAGTTGCCACCAAGGCCGGGTCTGAAAGTGCGTCAACTGCGAACCGGCTGATACGGGAAAAAAGCCCCTATCTGCTCCAACACGCATACAATCCGGTGGATTGGTACGCGTGGGGGGATGAGGCGTTCGAAAAGGCCCGCAAAGAGGATAAGCCCATATTTCTATCAATTGGGTATTCAACCTGCCATTGGTGCCACGTTATGGAGCACGAGTCATTCGAAGATAATGAGGTGGCTCGATTGATGAACGAAGCTTTCGTTTCCATCAAGGTGGATAGGGAAGAGCGCCCCGACCTTGATCATGTATACATGACAGTATGTCAAATGATGACCGGCGCGGGAGGCTGGCCTCTCAATGTGATTCTCACTCCGGACAGAAAGCCGTTTTTCGCGGGGACATACTTTCCGAGGGAGAGCCGTTTCGGCAGACTCGGGATGATGGATCTTGCCCCGCGTATCAAGGAGTTGTGGAGAAAACAGCGGGAAGAAGTCTTGAAGTCGGCCAGCAAAGTCATGCTTGCGATTCGCCAGCCGCCGGACTCATCCCCAGGAAATGTGCCCGGGAGAGAAGTCCTCGACTCAGCCTATCAGCAATTGGCTGAACGCTTTGACTCGGTGCAAGGCGGATTCAGTCAGGCGCCTAAATTCCCGACGCCGCATAACCTGCTGTTTCTTCTCAGGTATTGGAAGCGGACCGGACAAACCAAGGCCCTGGAGATGGTAGAGAGGACATTGCAAGCCATGCGCTTGGGTGGGATCTACGACCACGTAGGATTTGGTTTCCATCGATACTCGACCGATGCCGAGTGGCTTGTCCCTCATTTCGAAAAGATGCTCTACGATCAGGCGATGTTGGCTATGGCCTATACTGAGGCTTATCAAGCAACAGGAAAACCCGAGTACGCGAAAACAGCACAGGAAATCTTCGCGTACGTCCTGCGCGATATGACCGCTCCCAATGGAGGCTTCTATTCCGCGGAAGACGCGGACAGCGAAGGTGTGGAGGGGAAGTTTTACGTCTGGAACCTCGAAGAGATCGACTGTGTGCTCGACCCTGGCGAAGCCGTCCTCGTGAAGCGGGTTTTCAATGCAAAACCGTCGGGGAATTTCGAGGAGGAGGCTACAGGGAGGCTGACCGGCTCCAACATCCTTCACCAAAAAAGTTCTCTTTCAGAAGTTGCATCCGAGCTTAACCTCTCCCGGTATGAGCTTGAAAAACGGTTGGAAGAGGCGCGCAAGAAACTATTCGACGCGAGAGAGAAGCGCATTCATCCCCACAAAGACGACAAGATCCTCGCAGACTGGAACGGCCTTATGATTGCAGCGCTCTCGAAAGGGGCTCAAGCCTTTGATCGACCGGAATACGCGGACTCAGCCAGGAAAGCCACGGATTTTATTCTCAAGACCATGCGTGATCCCTCGGGCAGGCTGTTGCACCGGTTTCGAGAAGGAGAAGCTGCTTTGTCCGCCCATGTGGACGACTACGCGTTTCTGATCTGGGGGCTGCTGGAATTGTATGAGGCCGGCTTCGACGTGCATTACCTTCAAAGCGCTCTGAAACTCGATGATGACTTTATGGCGCACTTCTGGGATGCCGGCGGGGGAGGGCTCTATTTCACCGCGGATGACACGGAAGAGCTGCTCATACGAAAGAAGGAGATCTACGACGGAGCCACACCGTCAGGAAATTCAGTGGCCGCGTTGAATCTTTTGCGACTGGCCCGCATGACAGCGAACGTGGATCTGGAGCACAGGGCAGAACTTGGGGCTCGTGCGTTCTCGGGGAACATTAGACAGTTTCCGTCCGCCTACACACAGATGCTGGTCGCTCTGGAGTTTGCCCTCGGCCCTTCCTACGAAGTCGTCATAGCAGGCCGGGCAGGCGCCGATGACACACACGCCATGCTAAGCGAGCTGCGGCGGGTATTTGTACCCGGCAAGGTAGTATTGCTGAGACCGACGGATGAAGATTCGCCTGCAATTACAAGGCTTGCGGGATACACGGCAAATCAGGTGAGCCTCGACAGCAAGGCCACAGCCTATGTTTGCGCCAACTATCAGTGCGAATTGCCGACTACGGAATCAGATAGGATGCTTGAATTGCTAGGTGCGAACAAGCAGTGAAAAATCGCGAGAAATTGGGTATTATGTCCGGCGTCCGTTCTGCGGCGATACTCAT
>JBKQMK010000421.1:0-3951 GCA_052146735.1 Desulfomonilaceae bacterium
ATATAATAATAAGGACACAGTGGACACACTACTTTGAGAAGTAACACTTTGTGAAATTTTCGGAGCGTTCAGCGTCATACAGATTTTTTTTGATTAGGATGATTTTTTTCTTGCTCGCATTCCCGAAATGGTGTGTCCACTGTGGTCCCTGTGTCCCGTTCGCTGCTGATGCGGGTTATAGGGGGACACAGTGATTTTGGGAATGCCTTGACTGTGCCCCCTGTGTCGTCCCAGTACTGATGATTGTTGTGATTCTTTACGGGATTATTCTGTTGGAATCCTGAATTCGGTTGTCATGTTTTCGTCAGACTGGACACTGCCTGACTGTTATGGAAAACAAAGGCGTCACTCTGATGTTTTTTTGTCCTTTCCGGTCCCTCTAGCGCTCTTTCTATACTCGTCCATCTTCGTCTTAATTCTGTCCCTGTGCGCTGCTGTTTCCTCCGCCAAGATGTCGAGCGCCTCAAGATACTCCGGCTTTTCAGTCCTTATAGCCTCCAAATATTTTTGCTCAATTATGGTTAGCTCGATGTGGTAAGCTGCCACGAGAGCGTCATACATTGTCAAAGTGCCTGCAATCAGTTTCTCATGTTCTGAATGAACTTGTGAAACAAAGGCCCGGAGGGCAGTAATAGGAAATAGTTCCCCGCGCCTAAACCTGTGCGGCTCCCGAATTATCCTTTCATGCAGTTTTCCCAGCACATCAACGTGTAAGAATTCATCGCGTGCAAGCCCCAACCAGAAATCCGAGTCATCAGCAAACACCTCTGAGCAACTGCCGTAAAACTCTCCAACTGTTTTCTCCACCTGCACCAGGGCATCTACTGTCCGGATGACTTCATCCATGCGTCGCTCCACCATGAGCAGCCTTCTTTCTTTCACACCGCAAGGGGTAATGAATCCGAGAATTGGATCTATTAGAAACTTTCTGTATCATCTGCCGCTGCCACATGCAAAGGCAAGCGAACCTTTTGAGGCAATCATTTAGTTAGGGGCTGATTGTTGTATTTGCAAGGAGCAAAGCGACGAAGCAATCCGGGAATTGTACGCTCTGAATTCGTGAGATTGCTTCGTTTCGCTCGCAATTGACACCGGTGGGAACGGACCGCTGTCCCCCCCGTTAGCGAACAGTTACATTGAATGCCAGATTTGATAGAAGGGATGCGGAAGTGCCGAGTTTAGATACCGATGAAAGATCGAATGTCAAGCCGATAATTCAGAGTTATATTTATAGGCCTGTTCGCAATCGTGGCGTCGTGCTATGAAAATGGGAGGTGGACACCATGTCTAGCCAAGCAATCTGCCTAACGAAAGGAGTTGCCGATGAGCGAAGATGTAAAAACGCTCGATCAGGAAGGCGTTGAACTGAGAAAGAGGGTGCAATACCTCTTGGAACCTCCTAGCACCCCGGCGACAGAGCAATCGCTGGCTATATGTGTTCTGTTACTGGAAAATCGGCTTGCACGAATTCAAAGAGTATTGGAGGCTAACGCCCAAGCAGGGAAATAAAGAAGGGTCTTCGCGTAAGTGCGTACCATACATCTTGATAGAGGAAGACCACGGCATATCAGGCACTTGAGACACGGCCAGGTTTCTTCAAGGAGGAACGCCAAAGGCGTAGTCTTTCTGGCGGGCTGCGACCGCAGACACAATGCTGGGGCTGAGTTGGAAGAAGAAGGACAGACTACAGAGGCGGGCTTTTGATCCGCAAGCTCTTTCGACTGCCCTGGACAACGGTCAGTCCTCTTTTCAGCTCTCATGCGAGCAATCCGTGTTCGTGCTCCTTCCCTCACCCCTCGGAAGCATTGGTTAACTGTGATGTGAAGATTGCAGGTCAAGAAAATGGTGGTCTATGAAAAAAACGGAAAGGCGCAAGATTAAAGCAAAGGAATTTGTCGAAGACCTTCGCAGTGGCATGACTGATGAATCCCTGATGGGAAAATACGCTGTTTCGTCAGAACAATTTCAGGAGCTCCTGCGCATGGCCGTTGATTCCGGCCTAATCAGTGAAGAAGAGTTACACGAACGCCTCTCCGTATCCAATACAGCCGTAACAAAAGCGTTTCTGGAATTACAGGAGGCCGCCCAAAGACTCAGAAGAATCTCAGAAGATGACACTGTCTGACGGGAAAACATGGACCAAGATTATGTGTGCCATATTGCCAGGCACAGGATCTAAGGGACATCAGACAATTGGGTACAGTCAGGGCGGCTGCTGGCCGAGTCTCATGACGGCTTCTTCGCTGTTTTGCCGCGAATCTTGGCTTGACTCAACTTCTTCACGACCCTTTTCTTGTGTTTCATCGTATCAGCCACTACGCCACTCATGATAGAAAGGTAATTGTGGTTGTCCGTCTTGATGACTTGGGCATAGCCCAATTCAATAATCGTACTTTCAATATGATAGGCTACAAGAAAAGCGTCTCTCTCTTCACGCTCCCCATGCCTGACCTGGTCAACATTCGACCTTATTCGTGCTACAAATGAGTTTATCGCGGTCAAGGGTATCGAGTTGCCGATAGTGAATTCGTCCGGTTGAATCCGGACTAGCTCAGCGAGTTTGGCAATAATATCCGCGTGAGCCAACTCTTCCCTGGCTAGTAGTGACCAGAATCGGGCGTTCTCAGGGAACCGCTCCAAGCATCCGAGGTAAAAGTCGGCAACGGCCATCTCTACCTGAACCATGAGGCCCATTGCTTCCAGACAGTCCTTCAGAGCCAGCGCCGCCATATAGTAATCCTCCTAGCTCACTATGACCATGGTGTTGCGTCTTAGCAAGCCGCCTTTCCCATGCTCTCAGAGTGTGTATCACTTTTTGAATTAGAGGAATAGGGGACTAAACCAGTTCACCACGGCTTCGCTGAACATCAGCTATCTTGCTCCAGGATCTCTGCCCTGATCATCACGAATCCTCCTGCAAGAATATCTTGATATCATTGCCTTTAAGGTCACATTTCTGATATGTTTCTGACTCTGTGCTTCTTGAGTTTCAATTTGGGGAGGTTTTCATGATATTTACCAAGGCACTCATAGCAAAGAAGATCGCTGATGATTGCGGTTTCATGAAAGGCGAAGCCGTTGAGATCTTGGAGAAGATGCTGGACATCATGAAGGCAAAGCTTGTTGACGGGGAAGACCTCATGATGTCTGGATTCGGGAAGTGGGCGGTGAAGTCGAAGCATGCCCGACGAGGTAGGAACCCCCAGACTGGGAAGCAAATAGTGTTGAATGCCCGGAGAGTGATTACGTGGAAGTATTCGCCTGTGTTAAAGGCGGCGGTGAACAAGGCCGGGCGTTGAAGTCCTGACAAGCCTGTGAGATTTTGTGGGATCAGAAGGTTCGTGGTGCGATGCGGAAGTTAAAGGCAAACGATGTGGCACGAGACGCCCAAGGAGGGATGGGAGATACTATTGTGATGGAGAAATATCGCCTCAACTCAAAGCAATTGGAGGGTGTGCTTAGGAAGTTGGTTGACGCGGACCTCATCACACATATGCAGCTCTATGAAAGGACGTCTCTTTCCGATACCCAGATAACCAGAGCATTCGTTGATAGCCAGGCTGCGATAAAGGAGTTGGATTGAGCAGGTGACCCGAGAAGGTGCCAATTATCAGCAATCCATTCTCCCAAGTCCATATTTTCAAGAGACTCAGATAGACGATGAACTGTCCTAAATTCTCATTTCAAACTTCGGGGGGCCAGTATGGGCATGGTAAAGCGAGACATTTTCGCAAAAGACGTCTTGAACGACATAGAAGCCGGAATGGATGATGTCAGTCTTATGCAAAAATATAGATTGACCGGGAAAGGGCTTGATAGTGTTTTGCAAAAACTGCTCACAGCAGGATTAATCTCCGAGAGGGAGCTGAATTCCCGCAAGCTTGGATTTGAGGAAACGGTTGATTTGTCGGGACTCTTCGCATTTCAGGTCCAAGGAGCCGATCAGATACT
>JBKQMK010000422.1:0-55663 GCA_052146735.1 Desulfomonilaceae bacterium
TCGCTTCGCCCATAGCGTCGGTTCCATCGGTGATGGCGCTGATTGAAAACCGCAAGAGCTTAGGATTGCGGCCCGTCAACTTTAGGATCGCATTGTAAGCGGCATCCACAGGGCCGTTACCCAATTCGGCGCCATGATACTCGCCCCCTTCTATTTCCATTCTTACAGTGGCGGTAGGGACAACGTGAGAGCCGGACATGATGGTGACGGAGAGCAGTTTGTAAGTCTCTGCAATCCGCAAAACCTCCTCGGCTATGATTGCTTCAATATCTTCGTCGAAAATGGTCTTCTTACGATCTGCAAGATCTTTGAATCGCTGAAAGGTACGATTGAGCTCCTCTTCAGTCAGTTCGTACCCTAATGCCTTTACTCGCTCCCTGAGAGCATGGCGTCCCGAGTGCTTTCCGAGCACTAAGGAGGACTTCGCGATCCCCACGGATTCGGGATCCATGATTTCGTACGTGGACTTCTCCTTGATAACGCCGTCCTGATGTATCCCGGCCTCATGAGCAAAGGCGTTGGCCCCGACGATAGCCTTATTCGGCTGAACAGAGATGCCCGTTATTGCGGTGACGAGGCGGCTGGTGTGGAAAATTTGCGATGTGACTATGCCGGTATGCAGGCCAAATACATCTTGTCTGGTTTTGAGAACCATCGCGATTTCTTCAAGAGCTGCGTTTCCGGCTCTCTCACCGATTCCGTTGATAGTACACTCCACTTGCCGGGCTCCGGCCTTGATGGCAGCCAAAGAATTTGCTACAGCCAGTCCCAGATCATTGTGACAATGGACTGAGATAACCACATTCTCGATCCCGTTCACTTTTTCCCGTACCGTCCGTATCAAGCCCGCGACCTCCTCCGGGAAAGAATAACCCACCGTGTCGGGAATATTGATGGTGCCCGCGCCCTCGTTAACAGCGGCCTGTACCACACGGCAAAGGAAGTCTGGATCACTGCGGGTGGCGTCTTCACAAGAGAACTCTACCCAGTCGGAAAGCGATCGGGCTAGGCGGACGGATTGACCGGCACGCTCAATGACCTCGTCGCGGGACATTTTCAATTTATGCTCAAGGTGTATATCGCTGGTGGCGATGAAGGTGTGAATGCCCGGCCGATTGGCGTTTTCCACTGCACGCCAGGCAGTTTCTATGTCTTCTGCGGCTGTTCTGGCCAGGCCGACGACGCGGACATTTTTAACTTCTCGAGCGATTTTGCTGACAGCCTCTCGGTCGCCCTCGGAGGACGCCGGAAAGCCCGCTTCGATTATGTCCACTCCGAGCTTCTCAAGTTGCCGGGCCAACTGGAGTTTTTCCTGCTGATTCATCGTAGCGCCGGGTGACTGTTCGCCGTCCCGGAGAGTGGTATCGAATACCAGGACTCTTTCTGACATGGTGTCCTCCTAGGGATGTCGAAGAGCGTTTGGAGGCGCATTTGCCCCCGGATGTTGACGGACGCTCCTTTCGACATAATGTAGGGAATTATTACCATTCGTGGGGGACGATTTGCAACGTCTTGACGGCGGCAGGGAGTGGAAGTTTCTGGGGTCTCTGGTTTGTGGGAGAGGCGGAGAGGTGGTGATGGTCCGGTCATAGGGAAATTTATGAACGGATGTGCTCGCTGTGTCGCAAGGGGATGCGCAACTGCGGATCTGCGGTTATGAACAGGAGGGTCCGTGATCCTCAGTTTGTCGGGTTCTGCTCGGCGGGCGCTATGTTCGCTTCGGAGGTTGGAGGATCAACAGGGCGTTCAAGTAATCGCTTTCGGTTGCGGGAGTGCAACATGAGCGTCAGAATCGGACCGGAGACTACATAGGCAGCGCAAAGCAAGAAGGGAACAACGAGGGGAGCAGCCGCGATGAGTGCCAAGAGTAACACAAAAGCAACGGTGGAACTGAAAGGCTTCTGCTTAACGAGGGTAAGATCCTTGAATGCATGAAACTTTATGGAGCTTACCATGAAAAAAGAGATCAGGTAGGTCAGAACAAGGAGTGGAGTTCTGAAGTCCGCCGGATTCAACTCCAGCTTGTGAAAGAAGAGGACCGTGGTAGCAACCATGAGAGCCGCGGCCGGTATGGGCAAGCCGTTGAATCGTTTGGGGTCGATGTTGCCGGATTGGACGTTGAATCTCGCTAGCCTGAGGGCTCCACAGGCGACAAATACGAAAGCGCTTACCCAACCGATGCGCGCGTACGGGGCAAGTGCCCACATATACATTAAGAGAGCAGGCGCCACCCCAAAAGAGATAACATCCGCGAGGGAGTCAAGTTCCAGCCCAAAACGCGTGGTGGTTTTGGTGAGGCGCGCGACCTTCCCGTCGATGCCGTCGAAGAAGCCCGCGATCAAGATCAAAGCTCCTGCCAGGAGGAACTCGCTCTTTATGGCGGCGATCATGCTGTAGAAGCTAAAAAAGATGCTCGTTAGGGTCAGAAGGGAGGGGAGGATGAAAATCCCCTTCTTCATTTTGTTGATGGGGATTCTCTTTCGTGGTGGTCTTGTGGGGAATTCGCCGCCGTCCTGCTGTCGCTTCCGGCTCCTAAAAAAGGGTCGCCTGTTTCGAGGTCGTGTTGTCATAAGTCGGCACCCCAGTCAGGAGGCTAGCGAACATTACTTTGGCGAAGTATAGTCCACGAATGGCCCGTCATTCGAGCCGAAGGCTCGCCATGGGGGCGGCTAACGGCATCATAATGTTTTTGTGATGTTATGGCAAGGGATTAACTAAGATTTTGGCACGTCAGAGCTTGAGGCGGCCGGAGCGGACTTCTTGGCAATTATTGTCACGCCGGCCCTGACAGTCGTTCCAACCGGCACTACAAAGGACATGCTCTCGGGTAAATAGACGTCGAGCCTGGACCCGAAACGAATGAGACCGAATCTTTCCCCCTGTCGCACCTGGTCCCCTTCGCGTACCCAGCACGCGATTCTCCTGGCAATCTTTCCCGCGATTTGAACGACTTCAATAGTACCATCGTCGTCTTGGAGTACAACGGAATTGTGTTCGTTCTCTAACGAAGAGGCGGGTTCGCGCGCATCTAGAAACCTGCCGGGGACATGCTTGACGTTTTTGACAATGCCGGATATCGGACAACGGTTCACATGGGTGTTGAAGACTGACATAAAGATGCTGATGCGCTTGAGGGGGAGACCGGCTAAATTGGCGGATTGCACATTCTCCAGGACTTGCATGACGGTGCCGTCAGCGGGTGAAACGACAATACCTTCCGCTTCCGGAGGGGTGCGTTCCGGGTTGCGGAAAAAGAAAATCACCGCAACGGCGAGGGCAAGAAGCACGAAGGATGTCCAGGGATAACCGAACCACCAGGATATCATGGCCAGGAGAGCGGGTGGAGCAATGAAAGGATAGCCTTCCCGAGCGATGGGTTCGTAATGGCCGGCCTTGGCGATCATTGATCAGCCCCCCCCTGCTCGGAGGGTCTTCTTGCCTCTTGGAATTGCTATGGTGCCGGTTCGGATGAGATCTATAATCCCCACTGGGGCTAAGAGCTCGAGAATGGCTTCAATTTTGCCCTGAGCGCCCGAGACCTCAAGACTTATGGTATCGTGAGTCACGTCCACCACTTTTCCTCGAAAAATGTCTGTAATCCTAAGGACCTCAGCTCTCTTCCCAGCGGTTGCCTTGACGCGGATGAGGATCATTTCTCGGTCCACGTAGTCGCCTGAAGTTAGGTCTTGGACCTTGACTACGTTGATAAGCTTCCTCAACTGCTTGATGATCTGCTCGATGATCTGCTGGCTGCCGTGGGTCACTATGGTCATTCTGGAATAGTCGGCATCAAGGGTGGGAGCGACCGCCAGAGAATGGATGTTGAATGCTCGGCCGGAAAACATGCCGGCGATGCGGGCCAGCACGCCGGGCTTGTTTTCTACGAGTACGGAGATAACATGGCGAGTTTCCATTTATGCGAGAATCATTTCTTTCATTGAGACGCCTGCGGGGACCATGGGGTAAACTCCTTCTTCGCGCTCGACAATAAAGTCCATTATTACAGGCCCAGGCGTGTCCAATGCCTGTTTAATTATGGGTTCCACCTCGGCGGTGGTCCGGGCGCGAAGACCGAGGGCGCCGTATGCCTCGGCGAGCTTCACAAAATCGGGGGCAGCGGTTATGTCGGTGTGAGCGTAAACATTGTCATAAAAGCGCTCTTGCCATTGACGAACCATTCCAAGATAGCCGTTATTGAGGATAGCAATCTTTACGGGGAGCTTGTACTGTGCCACCGTGGCTAGCTCCTGTATGTTCATCTGAACAGAACCATCGCCCGCAATGTCTATTACCAGTTTGTCGGGAAACGCGACCTGGGCTCCGATTGCCGCAGGGAAGCCATAACCCATGGTACCCAGGCCTCCGGAAGACAGGAATGTTCGGGGCTCGTCAAAAAGGTAATACTGCGCTGCCCACATCTGATTCTGACCGACCTCGGTAGTAATGATGGCACGACCGCGGGTGATTTCGTAGAGTTTTTCCACGACATACTGCGGCTTGATGGTTTCCGTGGTTCTGTCGAACCGCAGGCGCTGCTCATTTCGCCAGGCGGTAAGTGTCGCGTGCCAGGTTTTGAGTTTTTTTCTGTCCTTGGCCGAGTAGCCACGTTTTCTTAAGGTGTCGATGAGCTTGGTCAGGGCTTGGCGCGCATCGGCGACGATGGGAACCTCTACAGTTATATTTTTCTGAATGGAAGCTGGATCTATGTCTACGTGAATAATCTTTGCGTGGGGAGCAAAATCTTCGATCTTGCCCGTGACCCTATCGTCAAAACGCGCGCCGATGGCGAAGAGCAGATCAGAGTTGCTGACGGCCATGTTGGCGCGGTATGTTCCGTGCATTCCAAGCATTCCCAGAGACAATGGATGAGTTCCGGGAAAGCAGCCCAGACCCATCAGGGTCATGGTAACTGGAAAGCCGGTCATTTCTGCCAGGACTCGGAGTTCTTCATGAGCCCCAGCCGTGATGACCCCGCCTCCGGCATAAATCACGGGTTTTTGGGCTTTTGCCATGAGGTCCGCGGCCCTCTTGATGGAAGGTGGGTGCGGCTTTACGGTCGGTTTGTACGTGGGAAGATGGGCAGCGCGGGGGTAATCGAAGAGCCCCGCGGCTTGCAGCACGTCTTTGGGCAGATCGACAAGGACTGGGCCGGGTCGTCCTGTGGATGCAATGGTGAAGGCTTCTTTTATCGTGAGGGACAGCTCTTCAACGCGGCCAACAAGATAGTTGTGCTTGGTGCAGGGCCTGGTAATGCCGACTATGTCTGCTTCCTGAAACGCGTCGTTACCTATGAGGGGTGTAGGCACTTGGCCGGTGAAAACCACCACCGGTATGGAATCCATGTACGCGGTGGCGAGACCTGTGACCGTGTTGGTCCCCCCTGGACCCGAGGTCACTATGCACACGCCAGGCTTGCCAGTAGCTCGGGCATAGCCATCGGCCGCGTGGACGGCAGCTTGTTCGTGACGGACCAGTATAAACTTAAAGTCGCGGGAGAACTGTCGTACCAGCGCGTCGAAAACGTCTATTACCATCCCTCCGGGATATCCAAAGATTGTAGTTACTCCCTCTTCTTTGAGGGACTGGAGAAGGATCTGGGCTCCGTTTATTTTCACGTTCTTCCCTGTTGATGCGTGGAGCGTCTCTAGACGCTCTAGTTTGGTCATTCTTGCTGGCGGATCTTGGCAAGAATGCGCTCGATTTGGTCCCTGCCCTTCAACTTCTTCTTCTGAAGCGTTTTGCGTTCCACCTCTTCAGTTGGTGAGAGGTAGACCCTCTTATTGAATGAAGCGAGTTGTTCCTCGAATTCAAGGTGCTCCTGCCAGAGCTTGTTGAGTTCGGGATCTTTTGCCTGCCATACCGCGATCAGATCCAGGTCTCTCTTTTCCATCTGAGCGCCCTTTTTTGCTGATTTGTACGTGTTTTTGCTATTTTTGTATACGCGCGCAGAGGGTATTTGTCAATGAAGGACAGCACTGGGTTGAGGTTTCCAGGGAAATGCGGGGTCGTGGAAAAAGCCGCGAGGGGGGTAATTAAAAAGTGAACAAATGGTTGTATGTTTCACGTGAAACATACAACCATTTGTTCACATGATCACGCCATGTTGAACCGGCTACTTGGTTTCAGCGGGCTTTTCTCCGCTGGGTGCCGATGTTGGGGCGGGGGCCGACTCTGCCGGCTTGGGAACTGACTGAGGCTGCGGAGTTCCCTCGACAGGTTGAGAGGCCTCCGATCCGGGGGCAGGCGTCGTCATCGGGGCCTCAGGTGCCGATTGTTCCGTCACAATTGAACGCTCTGTGACCATGCCACCCCTACCCGAAAAATATGTAAGAATGATCGAGGTCATCATAAACACCACAGCCGCGCCTATAGTCACCTTGCTCAAAAACGTAGAAGCTCCGGTACTACCAAACACTGTTTGGCTGGATCCTCCGCCGAATACCGCCCCGATGTCCGCACCCTTGCCGGACTGCAACAGAATGATGAGAATCAGTGCAATGCACACTATAACGTGAATGATAAGCACCAACGTTGTAAACATACTGGCTATCCTCTCCCTGTCCTCAAATTCCTTCCTTAATTATCCCAAGAAAATCGTCCGTTTTCAAGGACGCTCCGCCGACAAGTCCACCGTCAATGTCTGCACATTTCATAAGACTGCGTGCATTGTCCGGTTTGACGCTGCCACCGTAAAGTATCCGTACGTGGTCCGAAAATCCGTCCGAAAACGATTCGGCCAACTTGCGCCGGAGAAATTCGTGAACCTCCTGGGCCTGCTCCGGTGTCGCCGTTCGCCCGGTTCCTATGGCCCATACGGGCTCATACGCAACAACAAATCGCATCGGATCAGACAGGCTCACATCTGCTAGCCCCTCCGTCAACTGACGGGTTACTACATCGAAGGTTTTTCCATCCTCACGCTCTTCCAGAGTTTCACCCAGGCAGAATAACGGAATCAAATCGTTCCTCAACGCAGCCTTAATCTTCCGATTCACGGTCTCGTCCGTCTCGCCGAAATACTGCCGCCTCTCCGAATGCCCTATGATGACGTGGCTGCAGCCTAAATCCCTGAGCATACCCCCGGAGATTTCGCCGGTAAACGCACCCTGGTCCTCCCAATGCAGATTCTGTCCGCTCACCTGGATAAACGTGCCTTCGGCTTCCTTCACGGCAGACCCTATCGATGTGAAAGGTGGAGCCACAATAACCTCGCATGCCGGCTTCTGGTTTCCCAAGCCCTCGAGCAATTCATGCACAAAGCGGATTGTTTCACCGGAAGTCTTGTGCATCTTCCAGTTGCCGGCGATAATCGGTTTACGCGTCATAGTGATGTGGCCCTTTCATATCTTCGGTTCGTCCGGTAAGGGAAATCCCCCAAAGCATTCTGCCTATTGCTCAAGATACCTCCAACGCGGCGATCCCCGGAAGCGTCTTGCCTTCGATAAATTCCATGAACGCGCCCCCTCCTGTAGATATGTACGATATTTTGTCCGCCACTCCGGCCTGTTTAACGGCCCTGATCGTATCGCCGCCTCCCACCAGCGAGAACCCGGGTGCGGAAGCCACAGCTTGAGCGATCTCCATAGTGCCTCGCTTGAAAGCCTCTGTCTCGAAAACACCCATAGGCCCGTTCCACACAATCGTGCCGGCTTTGCGAATTTCCCCGGCAAATCGCTCTATGGTCGTGGGGCCGATGTCCAGGGCCATTTCGGATTTGGGAATGCCTCCTATTTCTACAACTGAGGTGCGGGCCCCGGCCTCCATCTTTTCCGCGACTAGAACATCCGAAGGCAAAACAACCGCGCAGCCACTCTTCAGGGCAAGTTCCAGAATCTCAGAAGCCGAGCGAGCAGCTCTTCCTCGACAAAAGAAGCGCCCGTATCAAAGCCGCGAGCCTTCAGAAAGGTGTTCGCCATACCACCGCCGATTAGGATGGTGTCCATCCGCCGTAGTATATTCCGCAGGACCTGAATCTTGTCCGAGACTTTAGCCCCGCCGAAAATCGCTACAACAGGTTTAGCCGGTTTGGCAAGTGCCTTATCCAGGTTTTCCAGCTCCTCTTTCATCAGCAAGCCCGCAGCCTTTTCCTTGACCAACTCAGGAACGCCGACGGTGGACGCGTGTGCCCTATGGGCGGTCCCAAATGCGTCGTTCACGTATACTTCCGCCAAATCCGCTAGCTCGGCGGCAAACTTGGGATCGTTCTTCGTCTCCTCCGGATGGAATCTAAGGTTTTCGAGTAAAAGCACCCCGCCGCCGTGGAGAGCGAATACGGCATCTTGTACCTGCTTGCCGACGCAATCGTCAACGAAGCCCACATCTACTCCCAAGAGTTTACCGAGGTGAACCGCCACAGGACGAAGGCTCATCTCAGGTTTTTTCTCACCCTTGGGCCGCCCGAGGTGCGAGGTCAGAATCGACTTTGCCCCCTGCTCAATAGCATACCGGATCGTAGGCAACGCCCGGCGGATCCGCGTGTCATCCTTAATATTCCCGAATTCGTCCACCGGCACGTTGAAATCAAACCGGAAAAGAAGCCTCTTCCCCCGGATGTCGATATCCCGAATACTCTTGATTGACATTCCATACCCCCGGACTGTTACAATTCCATCTCGTCGCCCGGCTATCACATCCCCGGATGATATCTCCCCGGCTTGTACCGCTAATCTTGCCCCATCTCAGCCCAGCCGCTCTCCCACATACGCGGCCAAGTCAACCATTCGGGCAGAATAACCTGATTCGTTGTCGTACCATGCCAATACCTTCACCATGTTGTCACCTAAGGAGAAGGTCGAGAGAGCGTCAAAAATGGATGAATATGTGCTGTTTACAAAATCAGTACTTACCAGCGGCTCATCCATGTAGGCCAGTACCCCCTTCATCCGGCCCTCAGCGGCCCTTTTCATGGCTGCATTGACTTGCTCGACTGTGGCGCTCCTACTGAGAATTGCCGTCAAGTCGATCAAGGAGACATTCGGCGTAGGGACCCTGATGGCCAGCCCGTCAAACTTGCCCGCAAGCTCCGGGATAACCAACCCAATAGCCGAAGCAGCGCCCGTGCTCGTTGGAATCATATTCATTGCCGCGGCCCGGGCACGCCGATAGTCCTTGTGTACGGTGTCCAAGAGACTCTGGTCCATCGTATACGAGTGGATAGTCGTCATAAGACCCTTTTCAATCCCGAACTCGTCGAACAGAACCTTAGTCGGCGGAGCCAAGCAATTCGTTGTACACGAGGCGTTGGATATTACATGATGTTTCAAAGGATCGTAGCTCTCTTCATTGATGCCGAGAGCAAATGTTCCGTCTATATTCTTACCCGGAGCCGAAATAATAACCTTCTTGGCTCCCGCCTGAATGTGTTTTCCCGCTTTTTCTCGGTCCCGAAAGATGCCGGTGCACTCCAAAACCACGTCTATCTTCAGATCAGCCCACGGAAGGTTAAGGAGGTCGTCGGTGATCCTTAAGGCATGGATCTGTTTGCCGTCAACGGTTATAGCGTCCTGCGTGAAAGAGACATCACCGGGATAGCGCCCGTGAACCGAGTCATGCGTAAAGAGGAAAGTCATCAATTTCGCGTCCATCCTGTCATTGATGGCCACCACTTCCACTTTCGGATTGGAAAGGGCGTTTCTCATAGTCATCCGCCCGATGCGTCCGAATCCATTGATCGCTATTTTAAGGGCCATATTATGCCTCCGATGGCTTTGTTAACAAAACGAACGAATATTAGTTGATTTTCCGGCCCCCGTCAATCCGGAATAATATTCTCCCCTTGTGTTTCAGGCGCTTCTCGGATATATGTTAAATCATCTTTCGAGCCCTTGAGGTCCAGGGGCAGTACGCTTTCGCGCTGAGTCGTGGCCACAGGTTAGACCGGAAGAATACCGATTTCCGAGGCAATTGTCGGCAAACAAGGATGTGGATATGATTCGAAGCGTCCGTCTCCTGTTCGTCGCGTTCATTTCGACTGCTCTCCTGGTTGTCTCTTCGTTATCCCAGGGGGCAGACTCTGCCGTGCCCACGCAATGGAAGATAACCAGTATAAGGCTCTGCCGCAACTCAGGGGGGACTCTCAATTCCAATGTCGACGCGATCGGCAACTACCCTGTTTATTCGTTTTTCATTCCACGCCCGGTTTGGACCGTCAACGGAACTGTGGTAGAGTCGCAGCCTGTTTACGAACACGGCCGTCTGATCGCCTTTGAACTATTCAACGCCGCCGCATATCTGAAGTCCGGGACTAAAAACACAATAAAATTCTCCCTACCCGACCAGAATGCTTCCCGAATCTTCTTATATGACGATACTAGGCCCGCCACCGGGGAGTGTTACGAATTCTTCTAACCGTCTGAATCCTCCAAGCTCCCAATTCAGCCACCATGTGATATCTTTCGTTTGGAAACTGGCCTAACCACAAGGACGTTAATGCTGTAATACGGGTGTCGCAGCCCGCCACTCTGCACCAGCGCACAAGCCGACAAGTGGCATGAAAGCCTAAAGCCTCGATCAAGGAGGACACTTGGCGCATATTGATTTGAAGAGTGTCGTGCTGAGATACCTGTCCCCGCGGTCAGGCAGTATGCACACTATCGTACCGTTCTTGAGGTCTTTTGAAGCCTGCATCGCGCCGTAAACAGCAGCTCCGGAACTCATGCCTACGAAAATTCCCTGGGTGAGTGCCAACCAGCGAGCGGTATCGTATGCCTGTTCGTTGTTGACCACTATGATCCTGTCAACCTTTCGCGGGTCGTAGATACGAGGCACAATGGCTTCCTTCATATTTTTCAAACCCTGGATTGTGTGACCCTCGATAGGCTCCACCCCAACAATCTCGATTGCCGGATTGTGTTCTTTCAAACGGCGGGAAATCCCCATTAACGTGCCGGTCGTTCCCATGCCCGCTACAAAAATATCTATCTCGCCTCCTGTCTGCTCGAGTATCTCAATGCCGGTCGTCATATAGTGGGCTTCAATGTTGTAAGGGTTCTCGAACTGGTTCGGCATAAAGTATTTATCGGGATCGGAGTTATATATCTGGTGGGCACGCCGGATCGCGCCGTCAGTTGCCTCATTCGGAGGCGTCACCTCCAGCTCCGCCCCGTAGGCCTTCAACGTGTTTCGCCTCTCGAGGCTCACGCATTCCGGGAGCGTAAGCAGGCACCGATAACCCTTATTAGCTGCCACCATCGACAGTCCAATGCCTGTATTTCCGGACGTGGGTTCAAGTATGATTTTGTCCTTGGTGAGAACTCCCTCTTCCTCGGCCTTCTTGATCATGTAATATGCAATGCGGTCTTTGACCGATCCGCCGGGGTTGTTACCTTCAAGCTTGCCCAATAAGCGCACGCCGTTGAAACCGTTCGGGTAATCAATTCTCACCATAGGTGTGTTGCCGATAAGATCGAGGATTCCCATTTTTCGCCTCTGCCATTGATACAAAACCCTATCTTATATCATTTTTGGCAGAGAGCGGGCAATATATTTAAATGAACGATTCCCCTTGCCTATTTAATACAATATGATATACGCCGTACCTAAAGTCAGACCTCTAGCCCCCGCGGGTTCGAGGGAGGAGGTGCCATGGACGGCTTCTCGACAACAGGGTTTTTGCCCGACAGCCACTCTGCCTACACCTCAATAAGCGACGATGCCGAAAGCAGTCCCCGAATACAAAAGTGCCCTGTGGAGTCCGGGCCGAGCGAGACACACCCTGCGGGACTAGACGCTGCGGTGGATAGGGCCCTTTGCGACCTATATGAAGATGATCTGTCCAAATTTGCGGACGAAGAGAAAGATTGCCGTCTGACCAAATCCTTCGACATGATCTTTCAACTTCATCAACGCTCTGAAGAAATCCGTTCACACCTGGAGAGTATCGATCGCCTGCTCTTGAAATCACGTACATTAGCAGGTTTGGCGGAAAGACTCACAGCTGCCTTGGAAAGTGAATTCAACCTCACAGCGGCACGCATACTGTTTAGGCAAGACCACCCGGTGGCCGGAATTTTCAAGTGGGGAACGCCGAGAGGGACCGGCACCACGCCTCCCGGTTTCACCGAACGTGAGAGCTCTTTCCCCAGCGGCCCCTTTGTGTTGGACGATCCGAACGGCGACCTATCCCGCAGCTTCTTCGGCGAAGCCACTCCACTCCTCTCCTCTGCTATAGCGGCCAATCTCTGCGTGGATGGAGACGAGCTGGGTTTACTATGCCTGGGCAGCGACGACCCCAATCGCTACTGTGGGGGAATGAATACCGATCTCATAGCGTCTCTGGCCGACAAAATCGCCCTGGGAATCCAAAACGCCTGGGACCACGAAAGCCGTGCCCGCCAGTCTCTCGTCGGGTCTACTGACGCCATATACAGTGAGCCATTTTTCCAGGAATATCTCGCGAAAGAGTTCAACCGGTCCTGGCGCACCAGCAAGGTTTTCTCCCTTGTGGCTCTTTCCTGGACCTCCTCCCTTACGGACCGATCAGTCGAGGAGATTGCCGAAAAGATAAGGGCACAACTCCGATCCTCGGATTTGGTGGCGGAAGGTGATTCGGTCCGCCTGTGGATACTGTTGCCTGAAACGGACGTCAATGGAGCGAGAGTAGTTGTCGAGCGACTGAGCAGACGTGTAGTAGACGAGCTTGATCAAGCAGTAATACTGCGCTTTGGAATAACCGCGTTTTCGAGGGAGGCAATCTCCGTGCTCATGCTGATGACTCGGGCCCAAGCTGCCCTGGCGGAAGCAGTGGAAAGCGGGAGCAGCAGTAGTGTCGTGGTAAAAACTTAGGGATTTCCTGCCCAACCGACTTTTCTAACTTGTTATGCCAGCCGAATTGATCCGCCGTGAGAGGTTAGAGCGGTCCTCGAAAGTTTTGAAGTAATCTAAGAGCGGCATAGAGAGGAATCAGTAGTGCCGGCGTCCCTGCCGGCCATAACTTTCTGGCGTTATGTCCTAAGTTAATGCGTAGTCCAAGAATCAAAAATCGCTGAGGTTGCATTTCAAATTAGGCGCCACCTGGGAATCGTACAGGAGGTCTCATAATTCCGCTTGAGATGGATAATAGTCGGGTTGGATGGGAAGGATTCAATGTACTGGTGGAGAGTTTCCAAGCTGGCGGAGGATCTACGAGAGGGACGAGTCGAAGAGAAGGAGCGGTTCAAGTACTACATTGCGTTTATTGTTCTAGATGGCGTAGTTCTGGAGCTAGCTCGCTATTTCCCTGAGACGTTCAATATGGTGAAATTCATGTCCAGAGCAGCAATTCTTATTATCAATATCACGGGAACGATGCTCTGCTACAGGACCAACAGAAGTGGCGACAACGCCGATTTCATAGGGAGGATGGTCTGCCTGAGTTGGCCTGTCGGCATAAAGGTCTTTGTGCTGTTCTCGGCTATCAGTCTTGTTGTAGCCAATTTGTTCGGTGCGAGTTTTAGTGAATCTGATGTCAAATTATTTATTGCCATCTTCGGTGGGCTCTTTGAGATCTCTTTCTATTGGCTGCTTTACAAGTATGTGAGGCTTGTTGCTCACCCGAACGAGGCAGCGTGACAAGACAAAACGGAGGAGTTAGGCAATTAGCGAAATCTGTTGTATGGTCAAAACATCTTATTTGCTCTTTGTGTACAGAACATTCTGATGATCTGCTCCACTGTAAAACGCTTCCGCTTCATCCCGACCTCCTGTAGGCTCCAGATCCTGCCATAGCACTAACTCAGAACCTGGACCAGCTTTTGGGGGTCAGGTCAGAGAAGGGTCGAGGACTTTGAACAACCAAGCAGAGTCACAATGGAGAGACTGTTGAAGAGGCAGGAGATGTAACCCGGATTATTCGGCGGCAATACAAACAAATGTATGTTCATGCCTTCAACCGTTTGATATGATCCTGGATTATCAGGAACCCGCCGAGGTGGGGTGGAGAATCGAGGTTCCAGAATCCGATGGAGTCTGTTTGCATGTTCGACTGGTTATCCAAGCCGTACTGCCCGGTCGATCCTAGTGCCAAAGACTGGATCGAGCGGCATCTCAAGCGGCTCTCGCAACAATTTCCGTCCAACATTTTCACCGATCGTCCGCTCGTTGTACTGACCGAAGAGTTCTTTCCCGAACCGTACGAGCCTTCTAAAGAGGCTGTCATAGCACTGTTTGTCCGGATTTGCCGTTTCATGGGGGTATCCGAAGATCGTGTAAGCCTCAAATTCGAGAAAGAAGATCCCGCTCCCATTCAGATGTGGGATGGATCTCGTCGCCCTCTGTTGCTGGTAAATAATGACGGCGACTACGTGCCGAGTCAACCTGCGGGCACGTATTCATCCTCTTGGCGTAAGCACGTCATCACTCTGACTACTAGTCAGACCTATCACCCTGGTGATCTTGTGCCCACCATGGCCCATGAACTTGCTCACGCTCGCCTTCGGGGCGAAAGGAGAATAAGGCCGGATCGTTTCGATGAGGAATTGCTCACCGACCTTACTGCTTGCTTTCTGGGTTTCGCAATCTTCATGGCGAATTCGCCGCGGGTATGGAAAAGTCAGTTTACCAAGTGGCCGGGCACGCAATTCAACAAACCCGAATACATGAGCCTCCCTATGTTCGGCTATGTGCTCGGCCACCTCGCGTGGCATCAAGGTGAGCGCAAACCTTCGTGGAAACGATATCTCGGTCCACAAGTGATCGGTGATTTCAAAGATGCCACGAGATACCTGTTCGAGACCGAAGATTCCTCTTTCCAACCTAGTTGGCTGCTGGCAGTAACTTGCGACGATGACAACGTACGCTAAATTTCCCAAACCCGCACCTGGTATACGCTTGTCGTATGTGCGACGATTTCATCTTCCGAATCCCTGATGCCGCCTTCCAGTACGAATTCCGCCTTGTCATGCTCCAGCGCCTCGGCCTGGATGCGCATCATATGGTCACAATTCTCGGACTGGCCGGTCTGTTCGCAGTGTATAACAGGTGCGGTCCCCTCGCATTCTATACGTACAACTGGGGCATTTGGGTCTACTGGTCCATAATCGTATTAGTTTACAGCTTGGTGCGCATAAACGAGGTAGCGGCCTGAGCCTCCCATCCTCTCTTGAAATAAAAGAAATCCCCTTCCCGCCAGGATTCGAGGATAGCACGAACCCCGATCTCCCCGTCGTCCATCTATTCATAGTCCTCTATCCCTCAAAGAGAAAAGTCTGGACACAGACGGACTCATTCGTATACTTTGGGAATCATCTTTGCTCTTTGATTTGCATTAGTTATGCGCCGAACGTCCTGATGTTGTGGCGACTTTGTCACCGGCACGGAGGCCGGTGCTACCGATTCACACGAATCATTCTTCACAATACGTGATGATTCTTAAGAATCGCTATACTTTATTTCCGCCGAGGGAGCAGAGCTATTCGCCTTGACCCCCGGGCTTGCGCGGTTCCTCTATGACGATCTCGTTGCGTATCCACACAGCCTCGCTGTATTTGTATACTTTCCTCTTTTGGTCGTAGTCGAGTTTTTCTTTAGTAAGAAGTAGGTCGTCAGGATGCATCCCATCCCATTTTTTGCCCGTGTCTTTCAATTCCTGCTCGAGCTTTTCCTTGAGGCCTGGAATTGGCCTGATTTCCAAATTGTAAATCACATATCCGCTCTTTTCACGGCATATATAGTATGTCTTCCCAGAATCAGTCATTTTGATCGACACCAGCTTCCCAGTAGTAGGGACCTTGGTGTACGTATTCTCGTACTTTATGGCCCTGAACACGCTTAGCGAGTTCTCAGCCAGACCAAAGTCCATCGCCTGGACCAGAGCCACTGTCAGGCCCACAACCAAAAAAGAGACTATTATCGACTTCATGGCTTTCCATTTTCTCCGAGTTATCTTTCTGGCGATTAGATTCAATTCCTGCCCCATGAGCCTAGAACCTTCCGTCAAACATACAGATCCAGGGCGTCCTCGATGAGGGGCGCTAGCTCCATAAAATCCACCCTCAATTCCCCTTCCAGATCTCGCTTGTCTTCGGGGCCGTAAGCCAATCCGAAGAGGCGGTTTATCTTGATGCCCTTTGACTGGCAATAAGTTGCGAGCGAGTGCTTCGTCATGCTCCCGACGAGAAAAATTCCCAGGGAGGCGCCCCACTCGAAATGAGGGCCGTCTCCACCACTGTCGCCCATTAGAAGGACTTTACCCGGTGGCACGTTCAATGCTCTCATGACGGCATTCGTACTCCGCGGCTTATCCGAAATTTCCCGGACCTCATGAACATACCGTAGCCCGTCGCCCGCTTGCGGGAAGCGGATCATCGGGTTCGCGGAAATCGTCGGAATTGGCGGCAAAAGATGCTTTGCAATGGCGCGCTGAAAATACCCCTGAGTCCCAGTAGTATTGACCATGAATAGGATGCCGCTGCGCGCACACCACTCAATGAGATCCGGTACTCCCATATAGGTTTTAAATGAGGCATCCAGGTAGGCATCCATCTGCTCCTGGGCCAAAGGTTCGGGGAGAACTTTTTTTATAGTCGTTGTGGCCTGCGTCAGTGAAATCTTGTTTGACGTGTATTCTCTGAAGACACGGCCGAGATTCGGCCCCAACTCGGGATAAGTAAAGGTTATCGGATCGAACGGGCCGTTTGGTGAAAGACACTCACTCCAATCAGTCGAAACGATGGCCTGAAATTTTTGCCGACTCTCACCCATAATCGCTCCCTTTTTTCCGCCACTTTCTGCTGGACCCACTATCTTCGCAGGGCGCCTTATCCTTGTTGCTCAGCGAGGCTTTTCGCCAAAAAGGTGGTGCTTCCCGCGCGGTCGACCTAGGTGGGTGCCTGTCCGACGACTGGGCCAGATTTGCGTATAAAATCCCGCCAAATGCAACCTTTTTCCGACGTTTCTGAAGCAAAATGGGTGAGAAAACCTGGGCCTTTGGAAGGGGCGACAAGTTTTTCGGCAGTAGGAATAGGTTTGCTCTTGATGTTACAAAAACTTGCCGATATGATGTCGGAAAGACTATTTTATCCGCCGGAGACACTGCCATGGCCAAATTGGAAGAGCTGATGACACCTTCCGAGCTTGTGGCCGCGATCAGGGATGGAGCGGGCAAAGACGAACTCGTGAAGAAACACAAAGCGTCCGAACAAGAACTCGCGATGATGCTACTGCCGGTGTATCGCAAGGGGGAGTTCAGCAAAGAGGAGTTCAACAATTTTTTCAAGGGGATTCCTGTCACACGCGAGAATGAGACTCGGTCGGCAGGCGCGACAGATGACGGCTCTCCGCCACAGACCGAATACGAACCCCCATCCGAAATACTCAGGTCGCTTTCAAATGCAGCTCACCAAGTAGAGAATGATGGGCACCCCCCCTCAGGTTCCGAAAACGTTGCCGAAAGTTACGAAGAAAGCATCGTCCCAGAGTCAGCGGACAGCGGGAATGTTCTCGATGTGATCCTTGCCAAAGTCATATCCATAGATATTCGGCTGTCGGAAATTGAGAAAAAACTCGATTCCCGCTAGAACCAGAACAAGGGATTGCCACGTAAGCTCTTAGGGACTTCGTCATTTGTCCCGCGTTCCTGGTTCGCGGCATCCTTCTACTGCTCCATCCCTAGTAATCTCTTTCGCTGGTTTGGCGACTTATTCCAGCCGGTGGCCATCGGAGACTACACGATTACGTGACCGCACCTGCTGCGGCCCTACTATGCAAACGGCACCACAATTATGAAACTTGGCACTCACAGCGACAACTCCACCAACATGCGTCATGGACTTCCATTTTCTCCGTAGACACAGCCTCAAGTTTCCACTATCTTTTCCGTAATTTTCTCGGGGAAAGGAACTGATCCATGAAAGCTCACGGCTTCATGAAAACATTCGGCATGTTTTCGACCTGTATCCTGTTGTTAGTCGGCATTGCCGGATTGTCTTTTGCCGCGGAGGTTAAGTTTGGAAAGATGAGTCTCGCGGACATTCGTAAGAATTCAGCCAAGGTCAAAGCATCCCTTGAAAACCTCCAAAGGGTGCAGACCGAAGCATTAGCCAAGATCAATAGCCTCAAACAGGAGACAGAAAAGCTCCAGGAAAAACTTAATTCAGAGAAAGACTCGCTGAAGAAAGAAGAAAAGGAAAAGCTCCAGGCTGAGCTTCAAGACAAGAAACAGGAGTTGCAGGCGGAACAACAAGCGGCCAAGATAAAAACGACCTTCCTCCAAAAGTCGATTCAGAATGCGGTGAAGGCCCAAATCAATCAGGCAATTGAAAAGATCGCGAAAGAAGAAGGTGTTTCAGCGGTATTCTTGAGTGAAATGCTTCTTTACTCGGAAGGGATAGTCGATCTTACAGACAAGGTCACCAAGGCCATAGACTCGATGCCACCCATAGAGACGGGAACACAATAAAAGTAATGAATAGAGAATCAAGAACAATCTCGTTGCCTTGACCATCAGCCCTTAACTGGTGGCTCTGAACCTCACGGTTCCAGACGGACCACTCGAACCTCTTAAATTTATGAGTATTTTTCATGGCCAAGATTTATGACATGGCCGTCGTCGGCGGGGGGCCGGGTGGCTACGTCGCTGCTCTTCGGGCACGGCAGTTGGGCCTCAGTGTCATCCTTATCGAGAAAGAGAAAGTAGGGGGAGTCTGTCTTAACAGAGGCTGCATCCCCACCAAATCGCTCTTGGCTGACGTCGAGGGTTTTCAATGGGCTCGGCGAGCTGCCAAGGAGGGGATCCTCGACCAACAGCCCAGGATAGATTTCTCCGGCATGATGGAACGCAAGAGCCGCGTGGTACGCAAGATGGTGGAAAACCTCGAAGAGTTGCTCGCGGCCAACGGGGTTACACTGCTGTGCAGCACAGCTAAGGTGGTCGAACCTGGAACCATAGTCACGGAAACCGGTGAACCTATCCGGTGTAAGAATATAGTCCTCGCGACCGGCTCCAGATCCTGGACTCCGCCAATTTCAGGAGCCGAACTGCCCGGCGTGTTGACCACACGGCAGATTTTGGAGCTGAAACAGGTCCCGAAAAAGTTGGCAATCATCGGCGGCGGAGTGATAGGGCAAGAATTCGCCGCGATATTTGCCGCCCTAGGCAGTAGGGTCACAGTTGTGGAGGTGCTGAACCGAATTCTCGGTGAGGTCGATACTGAAATTGCTCGTAGGTACGCCAGCCTCCTCCCCGGCTACGGGGTCATTACGGAACTCTCAGCCCGGGTCAAGGCCATCGAAAAAACAGGGGACCTTCTAAGAGTGGTTTACGAGAAAAGGGACAAGGAAAAGATCTGCGAAGCTGACGCGGTCCTGATGGCAGTGGGACGCCGTCCCTACCTGGAAGGTTTGGGGCTGTCGGAGTCGGACGTGAAAGTCAAGAACGGCGCTATAGACGTCGACCAGCACTTACGCACCTCCGTGGAAGGTATCTACGCCATCGGGGATGTAATCGGCCGTAAGATGTTGGCTCACGTGGCGTCTTACCACGGGGAAATAGTAGCCGAAAATATCGCGGGCAAGGAAAGGGACGTTCACGACGATCTGGCCCCTGGCTGTGTTTTCACCTCTCCACAAATCGCCTGGGTGGGTCTGACCGAAGAGCAGGCCAAAGAATCGGGACGACCATTCCGGACCAGCATTTTTTCTCTCGCGTCCAGCGGTAAGGCTCAGGCAATGGGTGAGGCAAGAGGCTGGCTCAAGCTGATCGAAGACTCGAAAACGGGACGGCTTGTGGGCGCCCATTTCTTGGGACCTCAAGTATCGGAACTTATCGGCGGCGTAACCCTGGCAATCAGAAAAGGTTTGTCGGCGGCTGACATCATTGAGACGATTTATCCTCATCCCACGCTGTCAGAAGGCTTAAGGGAAGCAGCTCTGGGCTTTGCCGACGGGCCAATACATTCCGCGCCGAGAACGCGATCCTTTGGCAATTGAAGGACGTGGCAACGATTACCATGGCGGCCTGTTACAGGTGATCATTTGAAAACTTTCCGACTTCTGGATACCGGTAAGCTTTCCGCCGCGGCCAACATGGCTCTAGACAAGATCATCGTCGAAGAAGTTGCCGGTCTGGAGAGCCCCCCAACTCTTCGTTTCCTCCAGTTTAAACCCTCGGCCGCACTTGTGGGTTATCACCAGGATGTAGACCTTGAAATCAGGCAAGATTTTTGCCGGGCCCACGGCATTGACATCAATCGAAGGCACACGGGAGGGGGCAGCATCTTATTCCAGGAGTCGGCCCTCGGCTGGGAGCTATACGGCGTGCCAGGTGAGGAACCTTTCCGCGGCGGTTATACGGCCGTACTCGAAAGAATTTGCCACATAGCAGCGTCGGCCGTTTCCCACTTTGGAGTCCCTGCCCGATTTAGGCCGCGCAACGACATCGAGATTGATGGGCGAAAAATCTCCGGTACGGGTGGCATGACGATTTCCGGAGGCTTCATGTTTCAAGGCACGCTCCTGGTGAAAAACGACGTGGAGTTGTTCCTGAAGGCCTTGCGGGTCCCGGTCGAAAAACTGAAAAAACGCGAGATCGAATCTCTGATGGAACGGATTTGCTTCCTGTCCGACCTGGTACAGCCCACGCCACCTATGCCCGAGATTAAGCAGACCATGGCTGCTGCATTCTCCGATAAGCTGGGAATCCGTCTGGTTCCTCAATCGTTGACAGCCCGGGAGAGCGCGCGCCTAAGAGAGGAGACAGCCTACTTCAAAGGCCGGGAATGGATCATGTCTCGTTCACGCCCTTCCCATGAGGGGGAGCCGATCCGTTCTATCTGTCAAACGGAGGCTGGAACCCTAAGGGTGCACCTATGGTTGGCCCCAGGGGGCAAGAGAGTGCGGCAAGCCCTAATTTCGGGAGACTTCTTTGCCGTCCCGGGGAGAGTCGTCCACGACCTGGAGGCAGCGCTTGTCGGCACATCTGTCGACCCGAAGGCATTGAGAGAGTGCGTCATCTACTTCTTTCAGCAATGCGACGGTGAAATAACAGGTATCGGTGCCGGCAAGGTCGCCGATGCCATCGCTACGGCCGGGGAACGCCGGTTATTGGTCGACGAGCACCTCTCCGGATCTGAAGTGAACGAGCTGTTTCTGCTCAACATTGTTCCTCAAGAAATATACATGCACAGGCCCAGATGGCTTCTCCTCCCCTATTGCTCGAAAAGCCTTGATTGTGAATTCCGCAGGATTCCAGGGTGCGAAGAATGCGGACGGTGCGATATCGGAGAATGCTTTGGCTTGGCGCGCTCACTCAATGTCGAACCGATTACTATTCAGAGCTTCGAGCATCTTATGGAGACTTTGCGTTACAAGTGCTCGGAAAGCGATGGCATTTATGTCGGCTCGTGCTGCGAGGCGTTTTATGCTAAGCACCAGCGGGAGATGGAGCAAGTCAACGCGCGTGGCATTTTGGTAAATCTGGACTCGACAACGTGCTATGATCTAGGAAAAGGAAGCCGAGCCCATCAAGGTCTTTTCGACAACAAAACCTCACTCAATATGAACCTGATTTCCAAAACCCTCAGGCAGCTTCATGCCCGACACTCTCCTGTGTGACATACTAGTAGTCGGGGCAGGACCTGCGGGCTCCATGGCAGCCGCGGCAGCGGCCCGCGAAGGAGCCAAAACGGTCCTGATCGACGCCAAAGTCAGGATCGGAGAGCAGCCTCATTGCGGCGAATTCGTGCCGGAACGCCTGTTCAGCGAAACTGCCATTAAGAGAACTGCTATCATTCAGAGAGTTGACTACATCGAAACGCGTGTGACCACTAAGGCCAAAGCTGTAGCCCGTGATGCGATTCCATCTCGAAGAGGGGTCGGGACACAGATTGCCACTCAGGAAGCTTCCGGAAGCGTCGAGAACTCTGAGTATAAGAGAAGCCAAATGCTCTCTCCAGGATTCTTGATAGACCGCGTGAGATTCGATCGAGATCTGGCCCGCGAAGCCGCGTCCCAAGGGGTTACAGTCTTTTGTTCGGCCAGACTTCTTCGTGCCAAAGATGCGGGATGGGTGGTCAAACATGGCGGGGAGCAGAAGATCTTCCTGCCAGGATTGACTATCGCTGCCGACGGCGCATGTTCCACCGTTGCTGCTGCGTTGGCGATGAAGCCGCCGAAGGTCCTAAGGGGATTGCAGGTAGAGGTGCCTCTGGTTGGGCCGCTGAACAAAACTCTTGTTTTCCTCGACCGGAATTTTGTGGGTGGATACGGTTGGCTGTTTCCGAAGGGAAAAGCAGCCAATGTCGGAATCGGCGCAATTCCCGGCAAACAGATTCGTATGGGTAAGATGTTGGATCAATTCATGGAAACGCTGTGCCGAGAAGGGTTAATCCGGCGAGGCATATTGGCCCGTTCCGGTGGGCTGATTCCGGTATCCGGTATCAGAGAAAGGCTCGTTCTGGACAAGGTTGTTTTCTGTGGCGATGCGGCCGGATTGACGCATCCGATCACCGGCGCCGGCATCCCCCAGGCTATATTCTCCGGTGAGTTGGCGGGCCGCGCTGCAGCGGCTGCCTTAAAGAAGGGTGATACAGGTTATCTCAGGGAATACGAGGCTGAAATCAGGAGGCGCTATGGGGCGGTCATCAATCACGCGTTGAACAAGCGAGCCGTTTTGACGGATCGATGGGACGATCCGGACTTTGAAGCCCTCTGTGAGGAAACTTGGATTGGGTTCAAGGGCTACAAAAAGAGGATCAGGAGCCTGGTTCGGGCATGAAAGATGCTATCAAACCCAAGAGTTATGATGAAGGTCTGTCACATCTTCTTGACAGTGCTTGGAGCGAGTCCCGCTTACGTCACGGAAACCGCCTCACCGTTCATATTCCAGGTATGTTTGTAGTTGACGGCAGACGGGGAAAATACAGAGCTGTGTCCATAACCGGTGACAGGTGCGACTTGGGCTGCGAGCACTGCAAAGGGTCGCTTCTCAAGACAATGCCCGCCGCTGAGACCCCTGAATTGCTTTTGCATCTTGGGCGAAAAGCCGCGGAGCGAGGGGATCACGGAATCTTAATAACAGGCGGGTGCGATTCCAATGGTGGGTTGCCATGGAAGGAATTTGTCTCGACGATCGGTACGCTGAAAGCGGAAACGGACCTCGCGATCAGTGTGCATACAGGCCAGATAGACCTCGAAACCGCCCGTGCGTTAAAGAAATCCGGTGTGGACCAGGCTTTGGTGGACATCATCGGAGATGACGCCACTGCCCGGGAAGTCTATCACCTCGCAGAGGGTACGTCCGCCATACGGCGCACCATGGAATCTCTGACATTAGCCGGACTTGAAATTATCCCGCATGTCGTGTTCGGCATCCACTATGGCCGGGAAAGGGGTGAAACCGCGGCCCTGGAGATGCTCAGGGAATTCCCTTTGACGAAATATGTCGTCGTAGTCATCATGCCGGCCCGGGGGACTCCTATGGCCGCTGTTAAGCCTCCCCCTCCTGAAAAGGTGGCAGCGTTTCTGGCCCGGGCTCGTCTCGATCTCCCGGAGCTTGAGGCATCTCTCGGGTGTGCTCGTCCTCGAGGATTTTATCGCCGCGACCTCGATGTCCTGGCGGTCCGAGCCGGGATCAACTCCTTGGCTCTACCCTCGGAACCGGCCCTGGAAGAAGCGCAGCAGAGGGGGCTCAACATAATTTACAGGGAGACCTGTTGTTCGCTGTAGCTTCCTGGCAATGGGAGTCGGCATGAAGCGGTTGGCCCTTATCATCTTATCCGGAGGCACTTTTCATGCAGTTTTCAAATGTCGATTCGGCTCCAATCCAAGCAACGGAGAGTCCCGATCACGTGAGAGTCTCCTTGGCCGCCGCAATGACCCTGGGATTTGTTCCCGGCTGGTTCTACAGAAACGCGCGGCTCGGCTGTATCAACCTGCTGCTCACGTACTCAGGGGGATGCAAGGCCAACTGCGCGTTCTGCGGTCTGGCCGCCGAGAAGAAAGTAATGCATTTCAACGGCAAATTCATCCGCGTTCCATGGAAGACTTGGCCAACCGACGAGGTGATTGAAGCAATCAAGGGTGCGCCGGACCATGTGCATAGAGTTTGTGTGTCCATGATCACACATCCGCGCTGCAAAGAAGACGTGGTACGCATATGCCGCAGAGTTGTAAATCAGACTGGAAAGGCAGTATCTATTTTGGTCTCGCCGACCCTGATTGACAAAAATGACTTGGAAGCAATGAAAGATGCAGGCGCGGAACGCATTGGGGTAGCAATAGACGCTGCCACACAAGAAATCTTTGACTGCCTCCGAGGCAAAGGGGTCGGCGGCCCACACCGCTGGGAGAAGTATTGGAGTACTTATGAACAGAGCCTTGAAGTTTTCGGGGAGGGCATGGCCGGCGTTCATCTCATCTGCGGACTCGGAGAGACGGAACAAGAGTTGGTAAGAGCAATGTCCAGGGCTAAACTCATGGGTGGCTCCACACACCTCTTCTCTTTCTTTCCAGAGAGAGGTTCCCTTATGGAGCCCCATCCCGTTCCACCGGTTGGAGCTTATCGCCGAATACAATTGGCGCGTTGGCTGATCGACAATGGCCGGAGTGGCTTGGAACTCATGGAATTTGACCGTATGGGCAAGATACTGGCATTCGGCCTATCAGAAACCGAACTGGCAAAAGTCGTTTCCACAGGCTCTCCCTTTGAGACTTCCGGTTGCCCCGGTCCAGACGGAAAAGTAGCGTGCAATCGGCCTTACGGCAATGAGAAACCGGGTCCGGCCATACGAAACTTCCCATTCTCTCCGGACGAGGTGGATCTACAGAGGATAGTGGAGGAATTGAAGGATTACCGGGGAGAGTCCAGTTAGTGATTGTTGAGGCGCGTACGCAGTGAGAGGGAACCACAGTTCCCTCTCACTTGCGCGAAATACAAGTATTGACGGACTTCAGGGCTCAAAGAGCTTAATGCTGATGCCATTAGGATCGCTCAAGGACGCGTAGTTTACCCCGTCTCTTTTGCCATCGGTCTCAGCGAAAGTCAGACCCTTTGTCTTGAGGTCTTGAATTGAAGCCCCAAGGTCTTTGACCTTAAAGCTCATACCGGATACGCCTCCGCTCAGGGGGCCGGTCTCCGCAAATCTATTGTGGCAAATTTCTAACTTATACGGCGTACCCTCTTTTTCCATACAGACGACGTCGAGACCCTTGGAAAGACCTTCACTGGGGCTAAAGCCCAGTTTCTTATAAAAGTTGATGGTTCCCTCGGGATTCGAGGTAGGGATGCCGATCGTAAGCGGGTAATCTTCGACCGCTGACCGGGTGAGAGCCGAGGACTCGGCCTCGGTGTTGTGAGCGATCAGAAGAGCGAAGACAACGAGAAACATTATCGAGCAAGTAAACCCAAGAAATAGCCTTCTGGCATGGCCCGCGGGCAATGTCATGCTCGTCCAACCTCCTTCACCTCTGAAAAATACAACAAAAAAGGCACTTCCCTGCGGAAGGCATGGTAACTATACACAAAAGTTGGAATAAAAGCAAGGTACAAGATGGCTTTTCTTGAAAGCCTTACAAAAAAATACTCCAATTCCGCGCGATGCAGCCCTTTTTGGAATATTTTCTGTCTGTCTGCTTAGTCTAAACCGTTGAGAAGCACTCAAGCTCGACGACCGGATCTCCTCACTTGCCACAATTCGAGCTTGTCAGTCAAGGACAAAATGGCGGATCAGCTTCAAAGGGGCGCTGAGAGACTCTTCCCGGTCTATGTCGGCCTCATACGATTCGCTCCTGGGCTATCCAATAACGCATCTACTCATCTGTCCCTGTGCCGTCCGATAATGTCACTTGGCGTCGTCCTCGTTCGGGGGGTGTCCATGACTGTTGGCAATGGAAGTATTCCACTCGCCTGAGACATCCACATCTATTCCTTCCTGCGCCATGCGAGCCATGTCTCTGACGTTGATCGTCTGAGTATCCGCGACCGACGGAGGGGAATCGTTCTCATTAGGGGATCCGATAACGCGACCACAACTGGGGCACGTTTCCAGACCCAATTTGATTCGCTCCGCAGATACCGACACCCGGTTGCCACAGGGGCATTTCCACAAGTACTGTTCTCTCTTCATGTCGCCCCCATCATAGTTAGCCCGCAGCAATAACCCACTCCGAGCTTGCATAGGTCCAGAATCATTACTCCAGCTCGTATAGGCTTTACTCGCGACGGACTGCCGCCAAGATCCTATTTTCCGATTGGCGGGCAAGATGGCCTGGTCGCTACACTGGGCCATCAGTTTCTGTTACCGCCTCTTCAGTACCATGAAGAGAAGGGTGAACGGGTGGGTGTCACTCCGGAATGCAAATACGCCAGTGCTGCCCGGATGTCAGAATCACCCCTCAACTGCTCGGAATTCAGGAGGTCGATTTTCCCCTTAGTGAGATTTTCATCCGAGTCATTAATTACAACATCAGGCTCAAGCCCTTTTCCGTCGATATCGCGACCGTCAGCGGTATAATAATGCGCGGTAGTCAGGCGCATCGCCATTACCTTGTTCAGCGGAAATACTGCTTGAACAGACGCCTTCCCAAAACTGCGCTCCCCCATTACCAAAACCTCCGGCAAGCCCTGAAGAGCCCCGGTCAAAATTTCGGACGCACTGGCAGTTCCTTTATTAATAAGGATGACCAGAGGAATTTGGGGTAGCCTCCTGCTGCCGTTGGCTTTGATGTCGCGGTTCAAACGGTCGTGGCGGCCCCTGATGGAGGTTATGACGCCGGAATCCTTGAAAAGATTAGCCACCTGGATTGCCTCATCGAAGAGACCACCCGGGTTGTCTCGAAGATCGAGAATGATACCGTCCAATTCTTCGGCCCCGTGGCTTAAGACCTGACCTAGAGCCTTGTAGACCTCGCCTACGGTGCCTTTCTGAAAGTTCACGATCCTCAGATATCCAATTTTAGGTTCAAGCAACAAATAGCGCACCGGCGGGATTCGAATCGTTCGTCGCTGGAGCTTTATCTGTCGGACGCTGCCTGATTTGCTGTCCATGACTCTGACGGACATCGTCGAGCCCGCGGGGCCTCGGACTTTGCGCAGTACTTCAAGCAACGGCAAACCGTGAAGAGACTGACCATCAATCTCCAGTATTGTGTCGCCGGCTTTTATGCCCGCCCTATAAGCGGGAGAACCTCCGAATGGCGAAATTACTACATAGTCTGCGCCCTTGGCGTTCACCACCATGCCTACGCCGCCAAACTTGCCCGAGGTGCCGATTTCGAGTTCTTTGAGCATCCCTGCGTCCAGCATGCAGGAATTGGGGTCCAGTTCCTGCAACGAAATGTTCAGAACCGCACAGAGCAATCGATTGATGTCCAAGTTACAGCGCGCAGCTATGGAATTGATATCAGTCACAAAGCACTGGTCTATATCCCCTGAGCATTTGTCCATGTCTTCAACACAATGCGGGAGGACGACCAGTGCCAATTTGTCCAAAACCATTTTGAAAAGATCTTCGGCGGAAATTTTGTCAACATAATGGTCTATTATCAACTGCATCGCGGTCCCAAACAGTTCGAAACCGCCTCCGGCCCCGACCAAGAGCCTGGTGCCCGAAATCTGGCCAACCACGGCCGAGTTCAAGGCTTCCCCCCGGGCCATCAGATCTGATTTCGGATGATCTGAGCTGCGCGGCAACGTTGCGGCTTCCACCAGAAGAGACGACTGACACACGACCAAAATTATGACAATCAGGTACTTGAGCAAGTTGGATTCCCTACAGCACACACTTTCCAGGCTCTTTGAGCGCCCGCCTTCCCGGCTCAAGAAAGTGGGGTTCTTTCGCCAAAAGTGCATCCCAGTCTGAAAGCGTAAGGCGAACCGGCCTTGTCCAGGCTCGATATCACATCATGACATGCCAAGCACGCCGTATCAACCCCAAAGCCAAATGAGGGCTCCCTCCCGCGGCTCGGAAGCGACACCCGGCGGACAAGAGTTGGTCTCGGTATCAGAACTTAGTTCTTGACGTTGAACTCCTAACACATGAAAATGCGATGCACCGGGAGAAGGATCGCTTTCTACCCCTTTATTACCACCATAAACCTTCCTCACAATAGACGAAAGGCCGCGACTATGCCTAAAGCCTCCCGTGAAAGCCCCGGAGACCGGAGTCAACGACTCAAAGAACGTGAGATGAACTACAAGATCCTCTGCGACGCCGCGCCTCTAGGTATCTTCGTTTACTCGAAAGATGGGCAAGTTCTGGGTGCGAATCAGTTCCTCCTTAATATGCTCGGCTCCCCTTCTCTGGAGGCCACGAAACAGATCAGCCTCTTTGCCTTCGAGAACCTGAAAGGATCAGGAATTTCAGACTTTCTGGCACGCGCTCTCGAACACGAGACTCCCCGACAGATGGAAACCTCATACACTTCCAAGTGGGGAAAAACCTCCTTTGTCGATATCATAGCCGTTCCTCTATCCGAAGATAACTCAGTTCCTGAAAAGGCTATCGCATTTGTCCAGGATATCACCGGCCATAAGAAAACCCGTGACCATTTACTGAAGAGTGAAATGAGATTCCAGCTCCTGGCCGAGAGGACTCCCTTGGGTATAGCGATCGTGGATTACAAGGGCCTTTTTGAGTACATAAATCCCATGTTCGCAACGCTCTTCGGGTGCTCCGTGAAAGAAACTCCGACTTTGCAAGCATGCCTGGACATGGTGATACCGGATGTGGCATCGCGAAACATGGTTGTTGGGCTCAGTCGCGGTTATAGGGATTTGGAAGTCGGTGACGCAGATCAACAGCATGTTGCAGTGCGGTGTAGAGACGGGTCATCGAGAAACGTTCGTTTCAGAGCATTTCCCCTCGATGAAGAAAAACGGGTCCTCATTTGCGAGGACAATTCAGAGCTGGTTCGAGCATTGGCAGCGCGCAGAGCTTCAGAGGAAAAGTACATCGGCCTCCTAGAGAACTTAACTGATGTCGTCTATTGCCTCGACATTGACGGCACGCTACTGAGCGTCAACAGATCTGCCGCACGACTCTTAGGTTATGAACCGGGAGAAGTTATCGGGCGCAATATCGCGGAAGTCATTCCGGAGTCGGCACGAAAACACGTTCCCGGCAACCTCCAAAAGGTGCTGCAAGAAGGCGTTGCACAGGGAATTTCCCAGTACAGAGGAAAAGACGGGTCCATATTTTACCTGGAGTATAGCAGCACCCTGATCCACCCTGATGAACAGCCCGCCTACGTCGTGGGAGTAGCACGCGATGTCACGGATCGGATAGTAACGAAGAGGGCCCTGAAAGAATCCGAAGCCAAGTTCAAGCTCCTCGTGGAAAGCGCGCATGACGGGATCGCTTATGTGGACGCGAGCGGCTATGTACAATTCTGCAATCCGAGGATGAAAGAGATACTCGGGGATCCCGCGCCGGAAGGAAAGAATTTACGGGAATATTATGACGAGGAGAACCGGAGGATTTTAGAGGACCATCTGGCCGTAAGGCCAAAAGGTGAAAGTACCACTTACCTTGTCACGCTGACAGACCTGGAAGGCAACCCACACAAGATGGTGGTAAGCGGAACTCCCTATTTGGACGGCAAGGGGAATTATATCGGGGCCATTGGGGTCTATACCGATGTCAGCGAGCTTAAGAAGCTCGAAGCCCAATTGCAGCAGTCCCAGAAAATGGAGGCCATAGGAACGCTGGCAGGCGGAATAGCACACGATTTCAATAATATATTAAGTGGAGTTCTTGGTTACGCTTCCCTTCTGAAAAAGCATGCACTCCCCGAGTCCCAACTCGCGCACTACGCTGAAATGATAGAAAAGAGCGCCGAGAGAGGAGCAACTCTTGCGGGACAACTCCTAGCGTTCTCTCGGAAAGGCAAACGCTTTATTCAGACTGTCGATGTGCACCAGCTGATTGATGATGTAGTCGAGATCTTACAGCGTACCCTCGATCGGAAAATTTCAGTCCGGTGCCGCAAGGAAGCGCACTCAAGTGCCGTGGAAGGCGATCCCGGCCAAATCCAACAGGTGCTGATGAACCTTTGCATCAATGCCAAGGACGCCATGCCCGAAGGCGGACGCTTACTATTGACTACCAAAACAGTAGAGCTGGGCGAGGCCTTTTGCCGAGGTCACGACGGGCTGCTTCCAGGGGTTTTTCTGGAGATAAATGTTGAGGATAACGGGGAGGGCATGAGTGAGGATGTTAAGAGCCGGCTCTTCGAGCCCTTTTTCACTACGAAGGAAGACGGTAAGGGTACGGGACTGGGGCTGGCCATGGTTTACGGCACCGTCAAGGGCCACGGAGGTGTTGTGAAGGTGTATTCCGAAGTGGGACGAGGGTCGGTCTTCAAAGTGTTGCTGCCGTTAAAAAAGGACTGTTCACAAATTTCCGTAAGCGCCCTCGAGAAAAAGACCGCTATGGGAACAGGAACGGTTCTGGTCGTAGACGATGAAGATATTATCCGGGAACTTCTCGGTGAAATGCTTGAAGAGTTAGGATTTACAGTTATTTCGGCCCGGGACGGGATAGAGGGCCTGGAAATCTATTGTAAACAGTGGCAACAGATCGACGTGGTGATTGTAGATATGATTATGCCAGGCTTGAGCGGCAGGGAAGCGTTTCGAGAAATGAAGAAAATTAATCCGTCAGTTCGTGTAATACTTTCCACCGGCTTCACAAGGGAAGGCGCAGTTCAGGAGACACTGGAGGAAGGGATCGCGTGGTTTGTCCAAAAACCTTATCGTCTCGAAGAATTATCAGAGGCCATGTTTCACGCGCTTTCGCGAGAAGGAGCATAATCTCTTTGATATACTGATCTATATTAACAGCCTTGTATTTCTCCTAGCGCCCCTCGGTCTGGCACCAGGTAGAACACCGAGAAGAAGAGTATTTTCATGCCACGACTGACTGAACAAGAACAACAAGAGATCATCCGCTATATCGAAGCTGACAAGCCCCTGCCGGACAAGTTTCGTTTCCTGCTTTTCTCGGACAAGCGCGAGGTGGAGCTGGTCTGGAACGGTAAGAGCAGCGAGGTCTGTAATATCGTTCTGCCGTTTCAGGTTATCGAGCAGGTGGACGAGCCGCGCGCCGAGAAACCAGCAGACACAGCATTGCAACCGGATCTTTTTGACGCCCGCGGCCGCCAGCTCAAGGGTTGGACGAACAAACTCATCTGGGGCGACAACAAGCTGATCCTCTCCTCCCTTAAGAACGGCCCGCTGCGTGAGGAGATCGAAAAGCAGGGCGGCATCAAACTGATTTACATTGACCCGCCGTTCGATGTAGGAGCGGATTTCTCAATGGACATCGAGATCCCCTCTTCCGTCCCCCCAAGCTTGGGGGGAGACAGGGGGGTGGAAACCTTCACCAAGAAGCCCAACATCCTCGAAGAGATCGCCTACCGCGACACTTGGGGCAAGGGCGCGGACTCCTTTATCGCCATGATCTACGAACGGCTGGTTCTGATGCGGGACCTTCTGGCCGAGGATGGCAGCATTTACGTGCATTGCGACTGGAGGGTGAATGCATATATCAGGCTTGTTCTCGAAGAAGTTTTTGGACGAGAGGGGTTTCAGAACGAAATTGCATGGCTCAGAACGAATGCCCATAACATGAAAACACAAGGCTATACGCGCTCGCAAGAAACCATTTTCTTTACAACCAAATCGGACAATTTCATTTTTAATGAGCAACGAACTGACTATGGAGATGCGCAGTTGGGCCGATACAAGAAAGATGAAAACGGACGCCTATATACCGGGCGAGACATGACATTTTCTTCAGCGAACCCAGGTCGTCAGTTCGAGTGGCGAGGGACAAAACCCGCGTCAAATAGATCTTGGGGATATCCTTTGGAGAAGCTTGAAGAGCTGTGGGCGCAAGGCCGTATCCTAACGAAACAGGATGGGACACCGCGACTCGACGGGCTGAAAGTTTACCTTGATGAGACTAAAGGAAAGCCTCTCACGACCCTTTGGGACGATGTTGGTCGTATTGGAAATACCTCGGCGGAACGACTTGGTTATCCGACCCAAAAACCAGAAGCCTTGATCGACCGTATTATCAAAGCATCTTCCGATGAAGGCGACCTGGTGGCGGACTTTTTCTGCGTACGAAAGGGGGACAAGAATCCTCACCCCCTACCCCCTCTCCAAGTTGGGAGAGGGGGAGGACTGTTCCCCTTCCCCAAACTTGGGGAAGGGGTTAGGGGATGGGGACGACTACTCCCTTTCCCCTAACTTGCAGAAGGGGTCGGGGGATGGCGTCTTGATGGGAGCGAGGGATGGAGAGGTTGAATCCACGCCTATTGAATCTCTTCGTCCGGGCGATCTGGTTCTCACCCACTGTAACCGCATGATGCCGGTCCTGGAAGTAGTTTCCCGCCAGTATACGGGCGAAATGCTTGAGGTGGAATTCTCCGGCGCATCTAAGCTGCTTTGCATCACCCCGCATCATCCGGTGGCCGGAGTGGCGCCGGCCTTACCGCCTTTTCTGGCTCAAGTATCTGTTGCACGGCATTTGCGGAAAAACCAGACCGTTGCCGAGACGCACATGTGGTCGCTCTTGCGCAAGAAACAGTTGGGCGCACGCTTCCGACGTCAGCACCCGATGGGACCCTTTATTTTGGATTTTTACGCTCCGGAGGTGCGTCTGGCTATTGAGGTGGATGGGGCTGTGCATGATTTCGCTGAACAGAAGGAGTACGACAATTTCCGCCAGAAATTGATAGAACAGCACAACACTGAGTTCATGCGATTCAGGAACAGCGAGCTTGAAGACGCTCCGGAGGCAGTGGCTGTCCAGGTTGAGGCAAAGGTGACGGAGCGCCGCTCCCAATTTGACCACAAGGTACAATGGGTCCCCGCCGGCGAACTACGGCCGGGCATGTCGGTGTTCGCTTGTGGACAAAGGGATGTGCTCATCGTAAAGGGCATCCGGCGCTTCAGTACGACGGAAACGGTATATAACTTGCGGGTAGCCGAAGATAACTCTTATGTGACTGAAACCTGCACCGTCCACAACTGCGGTTCCGGCACCACCGCCGCCGTGGCGGAAAAACTGGGCCGCAAGTGGATCGTCAGCGACCTGGGCAAGTTCGCCATCCACACCACCCGCAAGCGCCTGATCGGCGTGCAGCGACAGTTGAAAGCCGAAGGTAAGGACTACCGCGCCTTTGAAATCCTCAACCTGGGTAGGTACGAGCGTCAGCACTACATCGGCGTCAACCCTAATCTACGCGAGGCAGAACAGCAAAAGCAGCTTGAAGAGAAGGAAGCCGCCTTTCTCGACCTGATACTTCGGGCCTACCGCGCCGAAAAAACCGATGGCTTCAAGACCTTCCACGGCAAAAAGGCCGGGCGGCTGGTGGCAGTCGGGCCGGTCAACCTGCCGGTGACGCGCCTGTTCGTGGAAGAGGTGATCCTGGAATGCCGCCAGAAGCACATCACCCGCGTGGACATCCTGGGCTTTGAGTTCGAGATGGGGCTGTTCCCTAACGTGCTGGACGAGGCCCGAGCTAAAGGCATTGACATCGCCCCCAAGTACATCCCCGCCGAGGTCTTCGACAAGCGGGCAGTGGAAAAGAACCAGGTGGTCTTCCACGACGTGGCGGCCATCGAGGTCAAGCCGCACGTCAAGAAAAACAGCGTGGCGATGGAACTGACCGACTTTTCGGTGTTTTACTCACAGGATTCCCTCGCCGCTGCCGAAGCCACGCTCAAGGACAAGGCCAGCAAGATCGTGGTGGAGAAGGGGCAGATCGTGAAGGTGAGCAAAGACAAGAACGGCATCGTCAGCCGCGAACGGCTTACTCAGAACTGGACGGACTGGATTGATTACTGGGCGGTGGATTTCAACTTTGAGAACAAGCGCGAAATCGTCCGCGTGCAGAACCCTGACAGCGGCGAGTGGGAAGAGGTTTGGACCGGGGATTACATCTTTGAAAACGAGTGGCAGTCCTTCCGCACAAAAAAAGACCGGTCGCTGGAACTGACCAGCGTTTTTCACGAATGCCCTCCGGGGCGGCGCAAACCGGCGGTCAAAGTCGTAGACATCTTTGGCAACGACACAATGACCATCGTCGAGGTGAGGATATGAGCGAGAATATTTTATCTCCAGACCGACTGCGCACCTTGTTGGCAATGTTCAAAGAACGCCGTGGAAAGGAATATAGCTTGCGTGCGTTGGGCTACTTTGGCTCCTACGCCCGCAACGACGCTACGCCTGCAAGCGATGTGGACATCGTATTCGATACGGACGCACCTAACTTGTTCATGACCGCCATGATGAAACAAGACTTGGAGGAATTGTTGGGATGCCCCGTGGATGTGTTGCAGTTGCGTGGATTGACCAATCGCCGGCTGAAGGAGCGCATCGAGAAGGAGGCGGTGTATGTATGATGCGGATTTGCTGCTTGAAAAACTGCGAACCCTCCTGGAAGCACTGGAGCGGATTCCCAGACGGTTTGCCGACATCGCTACTCCTAACGATTTTTACGCCAGCGATTAAGGAATCGATCGGATGGACGCGATTTGCATGATCCTTATCGCTGTGGGGGAAGAACTCAAGAATATCGACCGCAAGACCGAAGGCAAGCTGCTGAGCCGCTACCCGGGCGTGAGGTGGCGCGGCGCGATGGGAGTGCGGGATGTTTTGGCCCACGGTTACTTTCAGGTGAACCCCGAGCAATTGTTCGACATTTGCAGGAACGACATTCCGGCATTGATCGAAACGGTCAAGACCATGATCAAGGACATTGAACATGGCGCTGCATAAAGACTTTCCCGAATCGCCCTGCGCCATCCTCGATCCGGACCTTCGATGGTTTCCAGCGGATGAAGCGCTAGGGGAGTTCAGCTCTGAAAAGCTGATGCCGCCGCTGGTGCCGCAACTACGCAAGAGAGTGAAGGACTGACAGAAAAACGGTTACCTAGGCGCGATCGACACGAGCACGAGCCTGCTCAACTGGTGGTTCAATACCCCACTGCTGCTGCTTGACCCGAGGCACGACGGTACGGCATGTACTTAACGTACTAAAAAATCCGATCTTTTTCGGCCTGGGGGTTGCAGTTGGTTTGTATCGGTGAGGAGGGGAAGTTCATGGAGGAGCCGGGTACAGCCATATGTAATCTGGCAAAAGATGGAAAGCGGTGTGGCCGCTCCTGGGTTGCCAGCCGTAATTCGAAGCTGCTGGATCAGTTGCGCGAAGCCTTGCGTTCCCGCCACTACAGCCGCCAGACCGATCAGACCTATTGCCACTGGGTCAAGCGGTTCATTTGCTTCCACAATGTTCGCCAGACCGGCGATAGGGAGGAACCAGGCCTAAACACCTTCCTCACGCATCTGGCCGTAGCCTGCCATACCCTCCGCCACTCCTTTGCCACGCACCTGCTCGAAAGCGGCTATGACATCCGGACGGTCCAAGAGCTCCTCGGACACAAGGATGCTAAAACGACAATGATCTATACCCACGTCCTCAACCTCGGCCCATCGGGCGTTCGCAGTCCGGTGGACGGGCTTTGAGGTAATCCAGGGAGGTTGTTATGCCGATTCGCATAAGATGCCATCATAAACCGACGTACAGAACGAAACCAAAAGGATATAAATGTCTTAGCGCGCCTTTGACAATCGCTCGAATGGCGTGTTATGCGGACAGGAAAGCAAGACTCCGCATCTTATGCGGATCAATCTAATTATTGTTCGGCGACGAGAGTTTTCGTATGACGCATGAAGCAACAACAATCGAAGTCACATGGGAGGGGCCTTATGGTTGGCCAGGATTTGAGAGCGAGAACAACTTGCGTCCCATTCCCAACACACCTGGGGTTTATCTTCAGACGTTTGAATATCAAGGCGGGTATCTGATATACGCTGCTGGACTCACGCGCCGACCAGTCCCCACGCGATTTAGAGACCATACCCGTAAATACATGAATGGCGAATATAACGTTTTGGATATCGATGCAGCACAACAGGGAGTTCGAAAAGAGGTGTGGCACGGCTGGGGTTATGCGCGCGAGCATCGAGAAGAATTTGAAGAACGAAAGTCGATAATTGTTGATGCTGTGCGTAAACAACTTACAGGGTTTCGTATCTTTGTCGCTGATGTCGGAACTCAGCCTCGTACCCTTGAGCGCCTTGAAGCGTCAATAATGAACAATCTATATCAACAACCATCACCAATCTGTGACATTCCAGATAAAGGTATGCAACTAGCCCCCCGTTGGGATTCGGAAAATCAAATTGTCGTCAAAAATAATTATGCAGCTGTTCTTCATGGGCTTTCTGCTTTTCTTGAGATATAGCGGTGTGGAAATCGTCGAACAAGGCACTGCACTGGACGGGGATTCCGCTGCGCTCCATCCCCGCCAGTGAGCTTGGTCGTTCGCCCGCTACCAGGATGTCCAGTGCTTGCGGATGCCGCTACTTCTTGACCCAACTCCGGTCCTTCCAAAGGATGCATAGACCGCCAAACGCCATGTATCCCGCTCGCGAACCGGAACCCAGCACCTTCCGTCTCCTAATCTGTCTGTTTTTGCTTCAACCGTTCCTGGCAAGAAATCGCGACGCCCATGATTGGGAAGCACTCCGTCACCGGGAAAATTATCATTGCCCACGTGATGGTTTGCAGAGGGTTACGGACCTGAGATTTTCCTCATGACAATTACACATTGTCAGGCAGTGGCTCAGAGCTTTTCACAATTCTGACCTCCAGAACCCGACGAGTTGCGCTGCGAATCGGAGCCGCGTCGCTCCTGCGGACCCCCGGTATCCAAAGTATCGTGTCACCTTTCAAGAGCAGGGGTAGCTGTTTCCTAAAGTCCCTTGGTATCTTCAGGTCTATCAGCACCTTTTTCAACTTCCGCGTTCCTTGCAACCCCCAGGGTCTAAATCGGTCGCCCGGCCGGGGACTACGAACTGTTAGCGGAAAAGAGACCTCATCTGCATCGAACGCCACCGCTGTAATTCCATCATATTCTTGTAGACGCATTACCTCTCGTTCGCGAAGCTGCAATCTTAAGATGTGCCCGGTACCCGGAATTTCCACAATCCCAGGTCCTGAGACCAGGATGACCGGCTGGGGCTTTGATTCCGCCACTGCACCTTTGGAGAGTACCAGCCTGTCATACTCTCTGGCCGCTACGAGACCTTCGGGGAGATGGGCCACAGCAGACGGGCTCTGCGAACGGGGCAGCTTCCAGATGGTCTCGACATGAGATCGAGTCCACCGCACGTCAGGTCCTGAGATAGTGTAGAGAGCGAGAAGTATCGCCCGGGAAGCCAGAACCATCGGAGCTGATCGCAAAGCCGGGACGTTCAGCTCTAATCCGGTTTCCGTGCGGGATACTGTCTGCGAATAGAGTTTCTGAGCCATCTCCTTTACAAATTGCTCTTCCTCCCCGAGCAGTTCGATGGTGCGTTGCAGTGGATTTCTAAAATTGGGAAAATGCTCCTCAATCTTCGGGATGAGACGATTCCGGACGAAGTTTCTATCGCAGTTGATATCGAGATTGGTGGGGTCAATCCTGTAGGGAATCTCTTCTTCTTCCAAGAAATGGAGGATGGCCGCCCGCGATGTCTCTATAAGGGGTCGCACTATGCCAGCGCGGGCCGGTGCAATTCCCGTGAGCCCTTTGAGGGATGACCCGCGAAAAATCCTCAAAAAGAACGTCTCAAGCACATCATCCAGGTGATGAGCCGTGGCTACGACCCTAGCACCCGAAGAAGCCCTGATTTCCTCAAAGAACGCGTATCGAGCATCCCGACCGGCTTCCTCCACGCTTATTCCTCGCTTGGCTGCTAGATCTCGAACATTGACACTTTTTATCCGAGCCTCCATGCTTAGTTTATGGCTCATTTCTCTCACAAACTCAGCATCCATACCGGATTCTGGACGAAGCCGATGATCCAGGTGCGCCGGCACCATCCAAAAATCCATCTCGCCCTTCAAGATATTCAAAATGTACATCAGTGCCGTGGAGTCAGGCCCTCCCGAAATTGCCACCACGACCCCGTCACCACGTTGAATCATCCGGTACCGCTTGATGACGTCAGTTACGGAAGTCAGAAGACCCTTTTTTGACTCATCTCGCTTCATAAGCAACAAATTCCTCGAATACCATCAAAACGCAATTCACTGGCAATCGGCTTGTAGATCGGACGTGCAGAGAAAATAGTCCGGCAAAGCGATCTCTGCTTGATCTCTCGGACAATAGGCTCTAACCTGAGAGGCGAGAAGACTTGACCAGGCAACTCCTGCATCCGGAAAGAGGCTGAGAGAAATGCTTCCCCAAAAAATACTCTTGTGCACCGACTTCTCGGACAATTCCAAGCCTGCTCGCCAACATGCGATGGATTACGCCAAGGCGTTCGAAGCGGAACTCATGGTACTCCACGTAATAAACTCCTCGCGCATAGGCTACCCGTCACTTGAGGAGGGCATGCCCGTGGATATACGATCGGCCCTGTCTGATATTCAACAATCCGTTGAAAAGGCCCTGAGTCTTATGGCAACCGAATGTAGTAAGGAACTGGCCCAAGTGCACACTTCTGTTCGAATAGGGACCCCTGCCAGGGAAATAGTACGCTTCGCGGAAGAAGAGTCAATCCAATTAATTGTGATGGGGACCCATGGCTGGACCGGATTTAAGCATTTGATAATGGGAAGCACGGCTGAAAATGTCGTCAGAACCTCTCGCTGTCCCGTGCTTACCGTGAAGTCGTCCTCGCAATAGCGGGGTCGTCACCGTCAGCCATGATCGGCGGTAAGCTGAAAACCCGTACGGCATTTACACTTGTTGTCCGACAGATCTCCTCGAAGGAAACACCCCTGACCTCAGCCACTTTTCTGGCAGTATGCACAATGTGCGCGGGCTCGTTATCCTTCCCTAGCAAGGGCTCGGGGGCTAGGTAAGGACAGTCTGTTTCCAGAAGCAGCCTCTCGCCGGGGAGAGAAGCGACTACGGATCGAAGGGCTTCATTTTTCTTGTACGTCACAGTACCTGGTATGGAAATGTGAAATCCGAGATCCAACGCACGTCGAGCATCGGTTTCACTCCCGGAAAAACAATGGATTATCCCGCCGGCGGGAAATGGGCCCGCCTTTTCCAGGATGTCTAGCCCTTGCCGGTACGCGTCGCGTAAATGAATCACCACCGGCTTCGCCAGCCTTTGGGCAATAGATAACTGATGCGCAAAAACTTCTATTTGGCGCTCTCTGGGAGAATGATTGCGAAAAAAATCCAGCCCAATTTCTCCGTATCCCACCACTTTCGGGTGATGAGCAAGAGCCTCTATTTTCAGAAGGGCCTCTTCATCGGCTTCTTTGGCATTGTGAGGATGGAAGCCTACGCAAGCGAAGACTCGTTCAAAGCGGTCGGATAGTGCCAAGGCCCGCTTCGCGTCATCGAAGTCTATGCCTACCGTGACAACGTAGGCCACTCTCGCGGCGTACGCTCTTTGCACTACTGCCTCTGCGTCAGCCACCAGTGGTTCCAATTCCAGATGAGCATGGGAGTCTACAAGAAAAGGTGGCAATGGATTTTGAAGGTCGGCATTCTTTAGCATGGAATCCCTCAAGCGCTTCGGACAAGATCTAACCGGCACTGGTAAGATATAACAGTGCTAGGTGTAACCACAAGGTTGAGGGAGGGAGCGATCACGCTGTGGGAGAAGGAAAGCCCGCCACCACAGGCTTGGTACTTTTAGACGTTTCCACCACTTCTCGCACATGCTGGTACATAGTTACAAAATCGAGAGAATCCGCTTTATTGGGGTCCAGGGCTTCCAAGATAATCCGCCGAAAAAGTTCGACCTCTTCTTGTGATGCCTCTGAAATTCCGTCTCGGACGCCCCGTTGCCCTTCGATAGCCAAGCTCAATGGTTTGTCATTCTGCAAAGAGCCAAATAGATCTCTGAGAAACCTTTCTGAACCTTCGTCTTGCCGCTGCGTTCCGCAGATCTCGCTAATAGCACCGGCCACGTGCGCCAAACACGACGACGTCTCAGATTCGGGCGCCACAACCACGAAAGGCCACAGAGCTTCAGCGGCTGAGGCCATGAGGGGCTCTTCCGGCACATATCCCAGGCATGTCATGGGTATCCCCAATATCTTGCCAATATCATGTTCCAGTCGGTTGCAAATAAGATCGGAAATTTCGGATGACGGAGCCCTGTTGAGGATGACATAAATATGCTTTCCGCCTGCAATTCGATGCAGGTTCATGATGAACGCAAGAGCCTCAGCATTTGCCACCTGCTCGGGCGTGACCACCGCCAACACGTGCTCGGCCCCTTCAATCAGTGGCCCCAAGCTTTCACCATCTTCAGCAGGGGTGTCGATGAGAACAAAATTTCTTCGGTTCAGGAGTGGAGCGAGTGACAGAAAACGGGACATCTTGTCTTCACCGTTCCATCCTATTGGTTCACCGAGCGAGACGAGGCCCACATTTTCTCCCCATGGAACAATGACTTCTTCAGCCGAACAATAACCCCAGACAAGATCGTTCAAATTGTACAGAGGTCGTAATCCCAAGGCGGTACCTATGTTGGCCGCCGAGTCGTTCATATCCAACAGCAAAACAGTAGCGCCTATGCCCCCCAGCGTAACGGCAGTATTCAAGGCAAGACACGTCTTTCCAGGGGATCCTTTTCCACCAGTGAAGGCAACGATTTCACACATAGTCAACAACCCTCCTCTCGGGAAGGATAACGTAAAGGCTAATCCTGATATATATTAGCTTGAAATACAATTCTTTGCAACAATTACTTCAAGTATTTTGATAACAAAAGAGATGCCCGCAAACCGCCCGGTGGCTCAAACGTTTGGCCTACCAATCCGGGTTCGTCAGGCTCAACGATCTGGCAATCAGGGCGATGCGAGCTGCACCATGCAAGCTAGGAAGAAGCGCTCCTAGCGCGAAAGGACCCGTTTAACTTTGCTTGCGATGGGCCGATGAACGGTCTAAAATACAGCCTTCCGAGCCGAGCGTGACATGGGTTCACGAAACATTAAGAGAGGATCAGAGGTTCAGCGAACCTTCCCGCTCGCCTGCCGAACGAACCTGTGTCTGATGATGGCAGCGTCATCTGGTGCGATAATGTGAAGGGCGCAGCCTTTCGGCAACGCAGGAGTAGACATTCGCGAGTTGAATGAAAAGAGAGACCCGGTAGCACGATTTCTGAGATATAAAAAACTTGGGGACCAACACCGGAGAGATCTGCGCTTGATTAGGAGAAAATGATGGCCGAGTACACGATACACCCACTGGCAGTAGGCTTCAACGAAACCGATCAAGGAGTCATGACGTATCTTCGCTTTTACGGCAAAAGGATCTTGTTGCCTATCTATTCGTTTGCCCTTAAGGGGGGAGACCTGAATATCCTCGTGGACACGGGGATAGAGGAGTTCATCGCCCCTGACGACCTCACAGAGCGAATGGGATTTCCCGTCATGAGCTTCGAGGAGGCTCTAGAAAGTGTAGGGTGGACGCCTGAAGATGTGGACCTCATTGTACACACACATTTGCATAACGATCATTGCGAGAATGACACCCTGTGCTCGAATGCGCGGGTATACGTGCAAAAGGCCGAACTGGAGTTCTTCAATAACCCACATCCGGTCGATCACCGATATTATCCCGATGTTCTTGATGGTGTAAACGTAATCGCCGTCGAGGGTGACGCTGAAATTGTTGAGGGTATCGACGTGCTTTTCACGCCCGGGCACACTCCTGGGGGGCAGTCTGTAGTGGTGCAAACCTCTAAAGGCAAGGCTGTGATCACGGGTCTGTGTTGCAATGCGGAGAACTTTCCCCCCGGTGGCGGAATCATCGCACCGGGCGTTCATCTCAACCTGATCCAGGCATACGAGAGCATGAAGCGAGTGCGGGAAACCGCCGATGTTATTATCCCAATACACGATCTGGAAATAGGCAGGAAGAAGACGATTCCAGAGTAAGAGCAAGTGGGCTTTTTGACGGACAATTCCGGGTAGGTGCTACGTATCGCAGATAAGGCTTCTATACCCCACTACGGAATGCAACTTGCCATCAGAGGCAGAAGTTCCAACACCGGCGCCGCAATGTGCCCCCAGCTTGCGAATCCGGAATGCAGCGTGATGCTTTAGAAGCCCGACCAGTGCCCGGCTCAGTGCAGGTAGTGACTCTGCTGCGGAAGACCGTCCTTGGACCCTACCGCCTTTATCAATCCAGGTTCAATAACGCTCATGCGTGTCTGGTCGTCGACCTTGGCTTGGATGAACGAAACGAGATTCTCGAAGTCCTGCTTGGTAATCACTGGGAACTGGTCGGCTCCCTCGGAACCGGCGTAGTCCAGTGCGGTGAAATTCCCCGTATGGGGATCGACTTCACCGGAGATCTGAACAACTTCAACATTATCGCCGGAGGCATACCGGCCCACGATGGCCAGTCCCCGAGATCGTGAGAAGTACAGTATAGCGACTTTGTAAATACCCGACGACTCGAACAACTCAAAGGGATTCATCTCTTCTTTCCCATTATCTAAGAAGGATGCGCAACTGAAGATTAGCAATGGGCTTGATTCAAATCAATTTAACAACGGCAACAATGAATGTCAAGCGACCTATAGCGGGCCGAACGCGTGCAAACAACCGCCCTGGGTCGAGTCGTGCCCAATTTGTCGTGAGAGCAAAGATTCCGGGACCGACAGAGCGCGACCCAGCAGACCTGCGGAGCCTTCACGAATATGAATGATGCAAACTAGGCAGTATTTGCAGAGGGTTGGCTCTTCAAGGCACAGTTACCCTATAACATCGGTCTGCCATCTAAAAAGCTATTGACACTGGAATTCTTCTCTTCCATTGTAAAGAATGCTAGGCTATAAACAATGTGCGGGGGATTGCTCGAACCGGAGGGCCAGATGAAGCAGATCATGTTTGGGCGCTGGGGCCACGTCCTGAGTGACCACCGGCAGAAAGAAATACCATCCAACGATCAGCCTGCTGGATTTCCGAGCGCTGCGGGATTTCCGGAGAACATTGTCGCTCTCATGAGCGGCAAGGGGTTTCTGCAGTTTGAAAGGGACTTCAATTTCGTCCCTATGATAAGGGAGTATATCAGCCAGATTCAGTCTAAATATTGCTGCGGGAAGTGCATCACCGGCATCAAAGGTTCAAAGATGCTGCTTCTCACCCTAGACAAGATCTTACAGGGAGAGGGGACTGAATCGGATCTGGAAATCTTGTCTCGCATGGCCGATATACTTAATGACGCCGCCAAATGCTCAGTCTGCCAGAGTGCCGGCGAACTCCTCAGAGACGGACTCACTCATTTTCGAGATGATTTTCTCGCGGCGGTCCGCGATGGAGTGCCCGCAGATTCGGTCCATTATCGTGGAAACATTTCGGCGCCGTGCATGAATACCTGCCCCTGCCACATTAACATACCCGGTTATGTTGAGGCGCTCCAGGAACTCCGTTACGGCGAGTCCCTCAAGATAATACGGGAGGAAATGCCTTTGCCCGGCATAACCGGCCGTATCTGCCCCGCTCCCTGTGAAAAGGCGTGCAGTGTCGCGAATATGGGAGATGTGGCCATTCCAATCAAGACACTCAAACGAGTGGCCGCCGACTATGAACTCTTCCATCACCTCAAGCCGCCGATGCAAAAAATGGACTTGACCGCTCCCCCGGTAGCCGTGGTGGGAGCCGGTCCCGCGGGCATTGCCGCTGCCTACTACCTGAACCGGCTGGGACACCCCGTGACCGTCTTGGAAGGGCTCCAAGTTTCCGGCGGCATGATCGGAGTGGGAATACCTCCTTATCGCCAGCCTCGCGACGTACTTCAGCGAGAAATCGATATCATCAAAGACCTCGGTGTAGAAATTAAGTTCGGCTTGCGACTTGGCAAGGATTTTACGATCCAGGATCTGTTCAATCAAGGGTTCAGGGCGGTCTTTCTCGGTATCGGTTCCCACCGTTCCATCGCTCTTGGACTCAAAGGAGAAGACGAAGGCATAGAAGGTATCTTTTCCGGCGGCATAGATTTCCTCAGAGATATCAATCTAGGCCGTGACGTAACCATTGGCGAAAACGTGGCCATTGTGGGCGGAGGCAACACTGCCATCGACTGTGCGAGGACTTGTCTGAGAATGGGCGCTTCTAGGGTCGGCATCGTCTACCGGCGAACCGAAGCGGAGATGCCTGCGGATCCGGAGGAAATGGAGGATGCTCGCGAGGAAGGAATCAACTTTTACTTTCTTACCCAGCCCACGGACATTCTTTCCGAAAAAGGGAAAATAGCAGGGCTGAAGTGCGTCCGGATGGAACTGGGAGAACCGGACTGGACCGGCCGGAGACGTCCGGTTCCTATCGAGGGATCGGAATTCGACTTGGCTGCAGACACACTGATACCTGCCATCGGCCAAGCTTCCAATCTTGATTTTGTTTCGTCGGACGACGGCATCGAGATAACTCGCCGTGGCACAATACAAGTAGACAAACAAACAATGATGACTGGGCGACCAGGTGTTTTCGCGGCAGGAGACGCTGTGAGCGGTCCTCTGACGGTGGTCCATGGTCTGGCTGGAGGCAAGCGGGCCGCGAGAATGATTCATGACTACGTGACCCAGGGGAAATGCTCTCCTTCGGAAGAGCAATGGATGGAAGACCTTATCGCCGGCATAGAAAAAGACCATGGCGTCCTGGTTACCGCTCGGACTCCCGTCCGGGAGGGAGGTAAACCTCCCCAAAGGAAACTTGATGCCAGGGAGCGGGTGGCGAGTTTTCGTGAGGTGGACTCGGGATTCACTCAGCGAAGTTCCTTTATTGAGGCCAGCCGATGTCTTCGGTGCTTCCACCTGATCCTCGCCGCGGTCAGGGAAGCCTGAGGATGAAAAGATCTCAAGTGATTCTGGATGAAAACTGCGTGACAAGGGCCGCTGTTTGCAGGGAAGCTTTCCTGGCCATTTCCTTTAGAATGCCTTGGAATGTTAAAACATTAGCCGGAATCACGGCAAGCACGAAGAGAGCCGGTGAAGGCGGCGTTGATGCCGGCGCTCGACTCTTCTGTTAAGAAGATAAGGACCAAACAATGCCTCTACTGACTATCGATGACGTTGATGTTACGGTTCCGGAAGGGATGACCATACTGGAAGCAGCCAAAGAGGCCGGGATCTGGATCCCGACTCTATGTTACTACCAGAAAATCAGCCCATCTGATTCCTGTCGCATGTGCGTGGTAGAAGTGGAGGGCGTCACGCGTCCCATACCGTCCTGCAGTACTATCGTGACGGATGGGATGCGGGTTCGAACGGAGACCCCTCAGATACGAGACATTAGAGAGGAAGTCATGAAATTGGTCCTCATGGACCATCCTTTGGAATGCCCTACCTGTCCCGCGGCTGGAGAATGTGAAATTCAGAACTTGACGTATCGGCTAGGTATTGGTGGCACAGACTACCCTGTGACAAAACGCAACAGTCCTGTCGTCCATAACTGGCCTCTAATCGAGTACAATCAGAATCTATGTATCACCTGCCTGAGGTGCGTGAAAGTCTGCCACGAAGTCATTGGAGCCAGCGCTCTCGCTCTTACCGATGTAGGGTACAATGCAAGAATAGATACACGCGACGGCGGCGTTCTTGATTGCGATTTTTGCGGTGAGTGTGTGGAGGCGTGTCCGTCTGGAGCCATGTCGAATAAGGTATCCAGACGGTGGGCTCGTTCGTGGGAACTGAGAAAGACGCCCACCATTTGTCCTCTGTGTTCCGCAGGTTGCCGCTTGGAAATGAACGTCAAAGACAACCGAATTTTCCGAGTGACCACCGACATTGAAACTCACAATAAAGGCACATTGTGTTCGGGGGGCCGCTTCGGGTACGATTTTGTTCATCACGAGGACAGACTGGTTTCACCTCTCTTGAGGCGTGACGGAGAACTCAAGCCTGTATCTTGGGAAGATGCCCTTGTTTTTGTCGCTGATCGGCTGAAAGACATAATACGCGACTCAGGTCCGGACAGCGTTGCGGGATTGGCATCACCGCGCTTGACTAACGAAGATTGCTACGCTTTCCAGAAGTTATTCCGAGCAATTATAGGGACAAATAACATCGACAGCGAGGCCAGATTCAGCTTTCTACGAGTTCAAAGGGCCTTCGAGCTGACAGGCCTTGCGGGGGCCACGGGCAGTCTGGAGGAATTACTTGAAGCAGAGGCTATGCTTGTAATAGGTGTAGACCCACTCGAAGAAACACCCGCTTTAGGGTGGAAGGTCAAGGCCGCGGCCCGGCGATATGACAGCAATGTCATTGTGGCCAATTCCCGAAAGACCAGCCTGGATAGATTTGCACGCGTGCGGCTGAGAATACGTCCATATTCCGAAAGCGATCTTATCCTTGGGATAATGAAAATCATTCTGGATATGGACCTGTGGGACAGGAAATTCGTCCGTGATCAGACAGTCAATTTCCTTCCCATGAAGAACCTGCTTGACAAGATTTCTCTTAAGGGCATTCTGAAGAGAACAGGTGTTTCGAGTGAGGCTCTTGAGGAAGCGGCCCGGGTTCTAGGCAAAGCCCCAAAAGCGTCCATAATCTTCGGCGGAGAGGTAATATTACAGGAAAACGGCCTCCAGTGCGCCATGAATTTGGCGAATCTGGCCCTTCTGACTGGGAATGTCGGAGGTGCCGGAGCCGGGATATTCCCTATTTTTGAGAAAGGGAACATGCTCGGGATGTGTGGCATGGGTGCGCTTCCGGAATACCTTCCCGGATTTCAGGACACCGCGTACGCGCGGGATCTTTTCGAGCGCGTCTGGAAAACAAGCATTCCCTTCGGGAAAGGGAGAACTGTGCCTGAAATGGTCCGAGGGCTGGAAACCGGTGAGCTTAAGGCTGTGTATATTGCCGGCGCTGATCCGCTTACGGATTATCCCAATGCGGGGCGTTTCGCGTCGGCTTTGGAAAAGACGGATCTGGTGATCGTGCAGGATCTCTTTCTTAGCCCTACAGCAAAGATGGCCCATTGCGTTTTTCCCGCGGCTTCCTTTGCCGAAAAGGAAGGGACCATGGCCAATATCGAGCACCGCGTTCAAAGGCTGAATCCGGTAATCCCTCCGTTGGGGCAGGCTATTCCGGACTGGAGCATCTTCGAAGAGGTGGCCACGGCACTAGGGCATCCCATGGGCTTTTTCAAAGCTGCTGACGTCTTCAGAGAAATGACCCTTACCATACCTCCTTATAAGGGCCTCAAGCTACAAGACCTGCAAGGGGACGGCAAAATCGCGCCCCTTCTCGCCCCGAACAATGTACGGCTGCGAGGACGAGACACCTACTCCTTTGCACCGGTTCGCACCTGGGAAGGGCCAGAGAAAGAGGATGTCGCGGCGTATCCGTTCGAGCTGATCGCTGGCCGGTCCATGTTTCATTTCGGGTCAACTTCAACTCGTTCCAGGAACCTACTCCAACTCCGCCCGGAGGGGTATTTGCAGATTAACGCTGATGACGCAGAGGCGCTTGGCCTCGGAGAAGGAGACCAAGTGGAAGTCAGCTCTCGGAGCGGGTCTTTTGTTGCACCGACCAAACTTTCGGACAAAGTCGATAGAGGAATGGTTTTTGTCCCAACCAACTTCCCCGGGCAGTCTGTATACCGATTGTTTGAGGAAAACACTACCGTGTGCAGAGTTAAATTGACACCGCTGGGAGCGGCATCTGGGCAGTGATCTTTTGGCAGTTGAGGTGGATGCTTCACCCGTGACGAGGGTGATTTGTTAGCGAATTAACTTGGACGGGGAGTGGCGCTCCTCATCGGATGGAGGCAAAGCCTCTGGGCATGTGCTCCTTCAGACAAGCAAACCACCGGCTACTGTGCTCCATTACTTCGTCGTAGGGCGACCTACGAATTAAGGTTACAAAAATATCAGGAGGTCAGCATGAACGTCCAGGGGAAAACGAAGGCGACGATACTAGTCATTGACGATGAACAGATCGTCCACGAAAGTGTCCAGCGGATCCTTGTGGAAGAAGGATACGAGGTGGAAGGGGCTTTGCGCGTGGATCAGGCCCTGGACCTACTGGCAAAAGGGTCCTACGATCTGGTTCTCACAGATCTGATGATGCCGGACCGCAGCGGAATGGACGCGGTCGAGGCCGTTGCCCGAGATCATCCCCATACGGGTGTGGTCATGTTTACCGGCTTCGCCACAGTGGACTCGGCGGTGGCGTCTATGAAACTGGGGGCGCTTGATTATCTACCCAAACCATTCACTCCGGAAGAGCTGGTTCAGGTGACCGAGAAAGCCCTTCAGAAAACCAGGAAAGCGAGACGTGACAGGGAAATAGAGCAAACTTACGCTCAAGCGGAGAAGGCTCTTGCATCCAGCCTGGACTTGAAAGAGATCTTGAATCTGATCTGTGCCAGTGTGGTGAAGCTCTTTAAGGTGAAGGGCAGCTCTCTCCTGATGTACCGCAAGAAGGACCAGACTCTGGAAATAGCCTCCTCATTTGGCCTCAACGATGAGTACCTACAAAAGGGACTGGTGGACAGTTCAAAGAGCATCGCCGAAGTTTTTGAGTCGGGGAAGCCGGTCTTAATAGAAGAGGCGGATTTTGATGCAAAACTTCATTACCCTGGCGAAGCCAGGAAAGAGGGCATTGTTTCAATACTCTCGGTTCCGCTTAAACTGGGTGACACCATACTTGGCTTCCTTAGGATCTACAGCTCCGAAAAGCGCAGCTTCGACCCTGAGGAGATGAGCTTGTTGGTCAAATTCGCTGAACAGGGAGCGCGAGCAGTAGAAAATGCCATGAGTTATGAAAGAGTTCGCAACGACATTGAAGGGATGAAGCAATCTATTCCCGGACCTCTCGCCAGGAAAATAGCGGAACAGAGTTAGCGGCTCTTGCGGTTGCGCGGTCAATCTCATGAGCGTTTTGGTTCCACGTGCCTTAGCGGGATGTTGTGCCTGAGATCTCAAACAGGCATGAGGGGCGGCTTGCCCCGGAAGGCTGTTTAACCTTCCGAAATATGCATTCTTCGTCAGGAGTAGGAGAAGATGGACAAAAAAAATGGAAAGGTGTTGGTCCTGGATGACGAGCAGATCGTGCTGGATAGCGTCACGCGTATTCTCGAAGATGAGAGCTATGAGGTGAAAACCTGCCGCAAGGGCGAAGAAGCTGTGGAACTCCTCAAAGAGGGAGGGTTCGACATCGTGATCACTGATTTGAAGATGCCGAGCATGGACGGGCTTCAGGCCATGGAAGCACTGGCAGAAGTAGACCCGGATCTATCCATGATAATGGTCACCGCGTATTCAACCGTCGATTCGGCGGTCAAAGCTATGAAGCTTGGCGCGGTGGACTACATCCGGAAGCCCTTCACTCCGGATCAGCTTGCCGAACTCGTGGGCAAGGTCATGAACAACCGTAAGGTCCGCTTTGAGAAACGTTACCGGGAAGACACCTTTGCAGATATCAAAACAGCCATTACTTCTACACTGAATTTGAAGGAAGTCTTGGACCTCATTGTTCAGGGCGTGGTCAAGGTGATGAAAGTCAAGGGGAGCACTCTCAGCTTGCTGGACAAGAATCGGGAGAAGCTTCGGGTCTTCGCTTACCACGGACTGAGCCGCGAGTATGTTGAAAAAGGGCCGCTAGACTCTTCCAAGAGCCTTGGCGAGACAGTGATGAACGGCAAGCACGCATGGGTCGAGGACGCGGCTACGGATCCAAGGGTTCAGTATCCCACAGAGGCAATGCGTGAAGGGGTCAAATCGATCCTCAGCGTGCCATTGTTGGTTCGAAACAAGGTAATAGGCGCCCTACGCGTTTACACTTCCGACACCCGGAATTTTTCTGACGAGGAGGTACGTTTCCTTTACGGCTTCGCCGAACAGGTTGCCATTGCAATCGAAAACGCGCGGTCCTACGAGGACGTCAAAGACGAATATCAAGCTCTTCGCGACGATTTGTGGGATTACCTGGACAGAGACGGCTGGCTGTAAAGGTCCAGGTCCAACCGTTCGACGCCACGCTACAGATCCCACAAGGATGTAGACATGACCGCCACCTCAGAGTCGAAAGACGTGAATGAGTTCGGTAGTGGCAGAGTAGCTGAGCAGGATACGGGGACCGCGGGGCTGAAGAGCGTATCTCCCTATATTTCCCGTCAACCCGATTGGCTGGAGAACCTACTTCGGAAACTTGAAGGGCTGCTGCCTGTCGCGCTGAAGCCCAAGAGTGGATACCTTTTTTCGTTCAAGAACAGGATACTCATCAGCACACTCGTCGTCGTGATCGGCGGGGTCATTATCGTGGGGGTCATTCTTCAGGTGACGGTTTTTCCAAGGCTGAACGCGGATGATCCTTCAGTAATCCTTAATTTAATTAAGATAATTCACTTCGTGGTCAGTATCGTGGTGATTGCGGCGAGCTGTATTTTTATCCAACTACTCTCAAAGAATATAACCCTTCCTCTTTTGGAGCTTACCAAGTGCGCGGATCAGATCAGCCGTGAAGCCGGCGAAAACCTTGCCTCAGGGGAGGGGGCTATCGAGGACGAACCGGATAAAGACGCCGATTACCAGTCAAACGAATGCCTGCCTGCGGATGAGGTGTGCCAGCTCACTTCATCATTCAATAGGATGTTGATTCACCTCAAGGCCTCGGAGGCCTCTCTGCGTGAATCCGAAGAAAAGTACCGCTTTCTGTTTGACAACGCACCATCACCGATATTCGTGCTGGACGCAGGTGATCTAACGATCCTTGACGTCAATGCCAGGGCCGAAGAAGAGTATCAATACAGCAGAGAAGATCTGCTCAAGATGACCTTTTCGGATCTTGGCCGCGATCGGGACCGGGAACAGACGCGCAGGCTTCTCACCCAGATTGCCCCTACCGAAACCAACCTTCTGCCTGTGCTTCAACATACTCGAAGAGACGGATCTCTGTTTGTCGTGAACTTCCAAGGCCGTTTCAGTCGTTACCGAAATCGTCCCGCGATCATCGCCGCGGTATGGGACGTAACCGAAAAACTGGAAAAGCACGCCATGCTCATCCAGGCAAGCAAAATGGCGACCCTCGGCGAAATGGCCACCGGGATCGCTCACGAGCTAAACCAGCCGCTCAATGTTATCAGGCTTGGCTGCGACTACGTTGTCAAGAAGACCAAAGCGGGCCAGATCCTATCTCACGACGACTTGATCAACCTGACCAGAGAACTCGGCTTCAGCGTTGACCGTGCGTCTCGAATAATCAGCCACTTGAGGCAGTTCGGGCGCAAGGCCGACGACAGTATGGGACCCATAGACCTCAACATGCCGATCCGCAATGTTTTTACGTTGATGGGGACTCAACTAGAGGCGCGGGGTATCCGATGGGAACTTGAGCTGGATTACCATATCCCACAGATACTTGGCGATACCAACAGGCTGGAACAGGTTTTCATCAACCTCCTTCTGAATGCCAGGGACGCGATGCTTGCCGAGGAAAAGGCTGCGCGGGCACAACCGCCAAAAGCCAAAGTCGTTAAGATCGAATCACGCTTGGTCGGAAGTCGGGTGGTAGTTACGGTTTCCGACACAGGACCCGGAGTCCCCAAGGCGATCAAAAACAAGGTCTTTGAGCCGTTTTTTACAACAAAAAAGACTGGAGAAGGAACCGGTCTTGGGCTTTCAATAAGTTATGGTATTATCCGGGAGCACCATGGAACCATTGAAATTGATTCCGGAAGAACAAACGGAGCCACTTTTCGGCTGACATTCCCCGTTCTGAAGACGGAGAGCGATGATGGCAAGAATCCTGGTTGTTGATGACGAAGAAAGCATCAGAAACTTGATGCGCATGACGCTGGAGCTTGACGGCCATAAGGTCTTGACAGCCGCTGACGGTCCGACTGCGCTGGAGATATTCGAAAAAGAGAACCCCGAAGTGGTCTTGCTCGATGTGCGATTACCGGGCATGAGCGGAATTGAGATTTTGGACCGGATAAAGGGCGTCAATCCGGACGCGGAAGTCATCATCATCACCGGGCACGGCGACATGGACATGGCGGTGGAATGTCTCCGAAAACAAGCTTCCAATTTCCTGACAAAGCCTGTGAGTGAGGAACTCCTTTCTCTCTCTTTGAAACGTTCCCTCGAAAAAGTGGCCCTTAAGAAGAAACTCAGACAGTACACCCGTAATCTGGAGATTCTGGTCCGCGAAGCCAATGTGGAGTTGGAACGGGCCTATCAGTTCAGGGAAAACATCATCGAGAACTCCCCTGACGCAATAGTCTGTGTTCGGAAGGGGGGAGAAATTATTATTTTCAATTCCGCAGCGGAAAAGCTTCTCGGTTACAAGAAAGAAGAAGTGATCGGGAAGATGAACATCGTCAAAGTCTATCCCCCCGGCGGCGCCAAAGAAGTCATGCGATATTTAAGATCCGACGACTTCGGCGGTAAAGGCTTGCTGCAAAAAACTGAAGTTGCAGTGCTGGACAAGGCCGGCAACGAAATTCCAACCTATTTGTCAGCAGCGATTCTTTACGAAGATGGACGAGAAGCGGGCTCGGTGGGGATCTTTACCGATTTGAGGGAACACAGGAAGCTTGAAAAACAGCTCCTTCGCTCCGAAAAGCTATCTTCCCTCGGAAAGCTTTCCGCAGGCATTGCGCACGAAATTAATCAGCCCCTCACCGGGGTGCTGACCTTTGCGCATCTCCTCTTGAGAAAGTTCAAGGATGACGAGAAAACTCGAAAAGACCTCGAAACCATAGTGCGTGAAACCACCCGCATACGCGGCATCGTGCAGGGAATCCTGGACTTCGCCCGTGAAACTCCCATGCAGAAGAAACCACGGAAGATAGACGAGGTTTTAGACCAGACCCTTGAAATTGTGGTGCATCAGCAACGATTTTTCGGGATTACCCTGGAGAAGAACTACGACCCGTCGCTTCCCGAAGTGGTGGTCGATTCAAACTTGATGGAACAGGTCTTTATGAACATTATTCTCAATGCCTTGGACGCCATGCACGGGTCGGGCACTCTGACCGTAAGGACTCGACGCAATAACGGCTGGGCTGAGGTAGAATTCTCGGATACCGGCACCGGAATGCCCGAGGAAATTCTCGACAAGATCTTTGACCCCTTCTTTACCACTAAAGACTCGACCGAAGGCATGGGCATGGGATTGGGATTGGCTATCAGCTATGGAGTAGTGAAGAACCACAACGGCGACATCTCGGTGTCCAGCAAAGCAGGACAGGGAACCACCTTCTCCATCAGGTTGCCGCTGGACAATGCGTGAAGTGATATGAGGAGGATCTCGTTACTCTTGCCGGTATGAGCGCGTTTTCAGCGGTTGACTGCCATATCAATTGCCAAAAGTTTGGAACATATCCTATAGCCGCGTTCCGATAAAATCAGTAATGATGATTGTCCATCCATTCCTGTGCTGCCAGAGACCAGGGAGTTACAGGGGTGGGGTAATCTTTTCCGCATCGCACGTCCACCACGAATGGCCGCTCGGACTCCAATGCTATCTTGAATGCGGATGCAAGATCGTCCGGAGCTTCGACGGTGATACCGTCTGCTCCCAAGGAGCGAGCGAAGCCTGCCCAATCGTGAGTTGGGAGAGATGTTAGTGAAGCCGGTCCGGGACCCTGCTTCTTCGCACGAAGATAAACGTTCCCTAGAGCACTGTTGTTGAGAACGACCCAGATGACCGGAACGCCAAAGCGTGCGGCGGTTTGGATCTCCATCCCGTGCATAAGCATGCACCCGTCACCGGTAATCACCACGCACGGCCACTCAGGCCTTGCCAGCTTCGCCCCAATGCCGGCAGGTATGGCCCAGCCCATAGGGCCAAGATTTGTCGCCGATATATACTGGTTGGGAGCGTACGCTTTCCAGTAATGACCGGCGAAAGCTCTGTGTGCTCCCGAATCCACAACAGCTACCGTGTCGCGGGGCATCACGTTACGAAGTTCGGCGATAACACGGGCGGGGTGAATAGGCTTCTCATTGCTGGAACAATTGCCCGCATCATATAGGAGGGGGCCCGAGGCGCGAATCGTCTCTGTCCAGGTCTGTCGATCTATCTTGCCGGCATCGAGCCATTGAAGCATTTCGTTGCTCTCGGCCATAAGCGTCTCAATAGCTCTGCCACAGTCGCCGACCACCGCGACGTCCACCGGATAGTTCTTTGCTATTGTGGTTGGGTCCACATCCACTTGAACAATCCCCCGAGTTGGTCTCAGAGCGTCATTCCAGTACATCGTGTCACGCTGATTGAGTCCTGAACCGAGGACCAGCAGGATATCCACCTTTCCAAGCAGCAGTTCGGTTGCATGATGAGTGCCCGCATATCCGAACACTCCGAACGAGAGAGGGTGATCTTCAGGTAGCACACCTTTGGCTCTGAGAGTTGTCGCCACAGGAATATGAAACCGTTCCGCGAATTGCCTCAGATCATCGCTGCATCGAGACGACTCCGCACCCTGACCAGCGAGAATAGCCACTCGGGCTGCGTATTCCGAGAACCTTTTCCCAGGGACCAGAAGGTCCCAGAATCCTGACAAGGCTTCCTCATCCAAAAACCTGTGACGCCAGAGATTGGGGAAGACGGGGCTGTATTCAGACTGGATGTCAGCCGCCTGGATGTTTCTGGGGACGCTAAGGTGCACCGGCGAATTCTCCGGGGTCAGGGTTCTTGCCAGTGCGCTGCGAAGGTGATGATCCAGGAGATGGCTGTCTTCCACCTCCATGGAATATGTGGTTACGGGCCTCAATATCTCGATGTCGTTGAGCCCCGAGGCGCTCGCGTCTTGAAAACCACCTCTTCCCTCCCAGTCTGTGGGAACTTCTCCACTTATCAGGAGGACCGCGGACCTGTCAGTAAGGGCCGTTGCCATAGCCGTGACCGTATTGGTGACACCCGGCCCGCCGATGGCAAAACATACACCGAGACGCCCTGAAGCTCTGCCATACCCGTCAGCCATGTAGGCAGCGCCTCCCTCGTGAGCGGCAACGATGGGCCGTACTCCGGTGGACTCTGTGAGTTCAGGATAAAAAGGGTCAATCAGGCCGCCGGGGACCATAAAAACATGTTTGACACCCTCAGCAGCTATGGCATGCAAAATGTACTGCGTCGCTTTCATGCTATCACCCCTGTCAAAGAGGATCCAAAGCGCCAATTTGCATGTATATCCTTGCACAGTACCGGTCAGGATTTCAACCACACTTCCTGTTGGATCGCCAATGAGACGGGTTACCAGGAAGAACTAGAGCCTCCCTCTCGGAAGACCAGTGAAGTCACTCGCTTTTTTTCGAGCCGGCTCATATTCAGGCGTACTACTGTGCGGTAGATGCCCGTGCAATGATCGGCCGAATACAAGATGGTCAAGAGATCGACCACCATGTAGCTTTAATGCTTGACTTACGGTGGACCACGCTACAGAATTGTACGAATACATCCCGAGAACGTACGTTAATGTCTGGCCAAGACGCCACGCGCTCTCAATTGAATCCGAAAAGGGGGTAATAAATGATGCGCTGGAAAATTACATTGTTTGCCGCTGCTCTCTTGCTTATGGGGTCCATCGGGACTTCATTTACAGCGGAAGTCGGAGGAGACGACGCCAAAAACGAACTGAAGAAACTCCAAGGGACCTGGGTAATGGTCTCAGGAGAGATGGACGGGAAAAAGGCTGCGGATGAGCACGTGAGCCGGAGCAAAATAATCTATGAAGGGAACAAAATACAGATTGTCGTTCCCAATCAGAC
>JBKQMK010000423.1:0-16992 GCA_052146735.1 Desulfomonilaceae bacterium
TGGCTTGGCGCCTTTGATCGTCCGGGAAGTCTTCCGGATTATCGGCGATTTGAAGAAGGGCACAACGATTTTGCTTGTGGAGCAAAACGCCCGTAAAGCCCTGCAGATAGCAGACTATGCCTACGTACTAGAAGGTGGTCGTGTGGTCCAGGAGGGACCTGCTGCTAGGCTTCAAGGCGATCCTAGCATCGTAGAGGCGTACCTCGGGCGAAAGTCCTGATACCGCCAACTCAGAGAATCACGCATCGAGATGGAAGGTTCCTGTATCTTCAGCCTGTTCACCTGTTCGTCGCCACCAAACCGGCGCCAGTCGATGTGCAACGCCGGAGATAACGTTTGACTGCGAGAACGATATAGAGGCATCCTCAAGTCCCCTGGGGAAAGTGCTTTTCAGGCAACCGGCAGGCGGTTTTGCATCGTGGGTAGGTCATGCCGAACAACGTTGCCGCCTTTGCGGGTACGAGGACCGGGAGCGAATCACCGGGCAGTAATCCGGAGATCGCAAAACAGGAGGCGCGCCGCATGATTTAGGCGTATAATCTTGACTTAGCCTCACGGGGAAGGAAATAGAGAGGCGCTGCAAATTTTGGTGGCTTGTTTTCTTAGCTTGGCTGGAGTCCTCTTGAAGATTTTCGAGCGGGGCACGCTGTCAGGCCGAAAGGGCTCTGATGCCATGGGGGTTTTATGAGTGAAAGGCTGTCAATTATTCGCTTTCGTCAAAACGCGGCAGAAGCTGTTCTGAACCAGTCTCTACGACATGCCATGCGGACAGCCACTGATATGTTCACCATCAAGAGAGCAGAGGGTATAGAATCTGTTCCTATGGAAGCCTGGCGAGATGCGGGCTCGGCAATTCGGATGCAGGTTTTGGATGATTTATCGGCCTATCTCGATCGCTTCTCTACAAGCGCGAGAGGGGCAGGCGCAGTGGTGCATCGAGCGAAAGACGGCCAAAGCGCGAGAGACCTTGTCTTCAGCATACTCAAGGATCACGGTGCAAGAAAGATCGTGAAAGCCAAGTCCATGGTTACGGAGGAGATCCACCTCAATACGTACCTTGAGGCTCGGGGAATGGAAGTGGTCGAAACAGATCTGGGGGAATATATTGTGCAAATTGCAGGAGAGACCCCCTCCCACATTCTCGCACCGGCTATTCACAAGAGCCGGCAGGAGGTGGGGCGGTTATTTGCAGAGAAGCTCGGCGTGGACTACTCGGATGACCCGACAGTCTTGGTGAGAATAGCCCGAAATGTTCTGAGAAAAAAATTTCTCTCCGCGGATGCAGGAATTACGGGGGCCAACTTTGCCGTTGCTGACTCAGGCAGTCTGGTCATCTTCACGAATGAAGGGAATGGACGAATGGTAACTACTCTCCCTCCACTCCATATAGCAGTCCTCACCATCGAGAAGATCATCCCCTCCCTTGCAGAATTGCCGTTGTTCATCCGCTTGCTGGCTCGGTCTGCGACAGGGCAGCCTCTCTCTAGCTATCTCTCTGTCATCACCGGAACGCAAAAGCCGGGCGAAGCCACAGGCGCTAAAGAGCTCCATATAGTACTTGTGGACAACGGCCGGTCCGAAATACTCGCCGGGGATTTCCGTGAAATACTCAAATGCATACGGTGCAGCGCTTGTCTAAACGTTTGCCCGGTGTACCGTGTAATGGGCGGGCATGCGTACGGCTCGACATATTCCGGTCCCATGGGAATTGTCCTGACTGCTGTGCTTGACGGAATGGACAAAGCTCACCCGCTTTTAGACGCCACAACACTCTGCGGAGCATGTGTGGAAGTCTGTCCGGTCCGGGTACCGCTCCTGAGGTTGCTGAAAATGTTGCGTGAGCGCAGGGTAGACGAAAGATTTACCTCCCCCATTGAACGGGCGGCCATGACCGGGTATGCCCTGGCGACAAAAAAGCCTGTCCTCTTCAGTCTGGGACAAAGGGCCCCTCAGATTTTGTGGCCGATTTTGACCAGAATAGTCAGCAAAGGCGTGTTGGACCGACTTCCGCGTCCCGTTCGGCGGACGTTTAGACAAAGAATGTAGTAACGTAGCGGTTTTGCCGGCAACAGTCTTTGGTGGACGCGACGAGGTCGTCGGCCGAAATAAGACTTTTCCGACTCAAAAGTCCTATTTCGGCTGACGACATACACGCTGGATACTTCTCTTTATACTTCGGGACAATTCCAGTCAGGATTCTACCAAATTCCCATTGACATCTATCAGAAATCCGGCAAAATCCAGGATAATCCGGCGTGTTATGGGGTGGAGGGGCAGTCGCGTGACCCGTTACCACTCGCAAGACCTCAAGATGGCAAGACCGCCGCATAATTCCGGTTAGTATCAGGGATCATCGATTTAAAGAGTATAATCCTGAGCAGTTGTTTTTGCTGGCGCAGGATATGAGGAGTTGGTTGCCGGAGGACCATCTTGCATGGTTGGTAAGTGATGTGGTGGACCGGCTTGATTCGGGTGCCATCGTGGATGAGTACCTTCACTTGTCTGGTGGGCGACCGGGTTTTCATTCATCCACGATGCTCAATCGAAACGGCGGAGTCTTGCGCGCATCATCAGCACTTCTAGCGACGGTAGAAGTTCAAGGAATCCAGTCTAGCCTCATTGGAAATGGTCCACATCAACCTCACCCCAGATCCCGCGAAAAAGGTTGACAAAGTATTGCACACATGCCATTTCATGAATGGTCGTTCATTAACTCTCCAATTTAGCTATCTGAAATAAGATTTCTGCTGCCACGTCAAAGAATAGAAATGTAGGCAGTTGAAAACTTGAGGCCCAAAATTTCTCCTTCGCCAAAACTTGGATAGTGCGGATTACGCTGTGCCGAAACAAGACAACCTAAGGGAAGATCGTGGCGTTAGAAAGAATAGAATGCTGGCTCACGCGCGCCATCTGTTTTGGCAAAAGGGTTATAATGCAGTGAGTATGCGAGATTTGGCTCGCGCATACGGATGCCGCCCGGCCAATCTATACAATTACTTCAAGACCAAAGAGTCTATTCTCTTTGAAGTGCTCCTGGAAGAAATGGAGCAAATAATCCAACCGATTTCACATCTTGAAGAAGAGGAACACGGTAACCCGTTAGACCAGCTGCGTTTCATAATCTCCAGTCATCTCAGAGTCACCTTGAGTTATCGCAGGTCTGCGAAAACATTGTTCGATGTGGCCCTGGACAATCTATCACCGGCTAACCGCAAAGTCATAATCTCCATGCGAGATACCTATGACCGCCTAATTCGCAAGGTGATTCAGAGGGGACAGGAGAAAGGGCTTTTCGTGCCGTATAACGACAAGCTGGTCGGTTTTATGATCTCTTCCATGATTACTCGTTCTAGGATTTGGTTTCACCCTAAGAAGGGCGTGACAGTAGATGAGCTGGCTGACTTCATCTTTCGATTTGCTTTGAGGGGCATTCAGTCCACCGATGGCATGCAAAAGGAGCTTATGTCGTCTAGAGCGATAAGCGATAGGGACAAGCAGGTCGCTATTTGTGGGCTATTGCCGTGGATCAATCATTTACAGGAGGGTGAGAAATGAGAAACCTGGTAAAGGCTCTGATCGTCTTGGGCTTGGGATTTGCTGTGGTAGCGATACTATGCATCGATCCCGCACCTGCGGCCTCTACAGAAAAACCGATCAAAATAGGAATCATTCACAGCATGAGCGGTGCCATGTCGATGTATGGCATCAGTTCGGAAGCTGGGGCCAAAATCGCCATAAAGGAAATTAACACGGCGGGGGGTGTGTTGGGCCGCAAACTCGAGCTGATAACCCGGGACGACAAACTTAGCGCCGAGACTGGCCTGCGAGAGGCAAAAGACCTTATTTTGACTGAACAGGTTGACTTTCTCACCGGCACCATCAGTAGTGCGGTAGCGTTAGCCATCTCCAGTTATGTAGCAAAAGAAAAGAAGATATTCATTATCAACATATCCCAATCCTCACAAATCACGGAAGAGAAATGGAACCCCTATGTATTTCGCATCAACACCAACGCGGTTCCTTACTGGGGGTACGCCCCGGCCATCGCCCTGGGCAAGACCTGGAAGCCGAAAAAGATTGTAAGCCTAGGATTCGATTATGAGTGCGGTAAGAATTCAATAGCGGCTTTCAAGGAAAAGTACCTGGAGCTGGTGCCTGACGCACAGATCATTGACGAATTGTGGGCTCCGTTGGGAACCACCGATTTCACGGCTCACATCTCGAAGATAGCCAATTCAGGCGCTGAAGCTCTTTTTCTGGCCTGCATCTACGGCGGCGGTGAAATCGCATTTACCAAACAGGCTTACGCCTTTGGTCTGTACGACAAGATGAAGATGATCCAGCCCTGCGCGGGTGATGTGGAAACCTGGAGTGATGTCAAAAAGGGTGACCCCTACCCCAAGGGGGCCCTGGCCACTTGCCGTTATCCCTTCTGGGCAATTGATAACCCTAAGAACAAGGCATTTGTGGAGGAACATAAGAAGATGGTCGGGTTCTGGCCATCTTACGGAGCCATGAACGAGTATGTGGCAATCCATGCGTTGAAGAAAGCCATCGAGAAGGTAGGCTCGGTTGATACTGAAAAACTAATCAAGAAACTGGCAGGCATGGAACTGGACACTTTCATCGGTACGGTTTTGCTTCGCGCCTACGATCATCAGGCCATGATGCCGAACTGGTACGGCATCATAGAATTCACACCTGATCTCCCGTTCCCGCATGTCACCGATACCCACGCAATCGGCGCAGAGGGTTATCACACCATCGAACAGATCAAGAATCTGCGAAAATAGCGAACAATGATCTAACAGCTATCCGGGGCAGGCTCTTGCCTGCCCCAAGATCGGCAAGAGAAAGACCATGACCCTGGAGGCCGCTCTCGGACAAGCTCTCAGTGGTATCAGCCTCGGGATGGTCTGGTTTCTTATAGCGGCCGGGCTGTCAATCATTTTTGGAACCCTAAAGATACTCAACATGGCCCACGGCTCGATATATATGCTAGGAGGGTTCCTCTGCTACCAGGTAACTTCCACATTTTCCCATGTTCCGGGGATCTTTTGGCTCGCCCTGCTGGTTGCGCCCTTTGTCACTGCACTGGTGGGGGGATGCATTGAAATTTTGCTACTGAGACGAATTTACGGTCTGGATATGATCTACCAGTACCTGCTCACGTTTGGATTAATTTTGATAGTGGCAGAAGTCTGCAAGCTTATCTGGGGAGTAGGCTACAATACGGTTGCCGTGCCTTGGCCGTTGAACGATACCGTGAGCCTGTTTGGACTATCGTTTCCTAAATACAATCTCTTCCTGATCGGTATGGGGATCCTTGTTTTTGTGGGGTTGCGGGCGCTCATAGGCGCCACTAGTTTGGGGGCCGTCGTTAGAGCCGTTACTCACAACCGAGAGATCGCGAACGCTCTGGGCATAAACGTCCCCAGAGTCTACACCGGGGTGTTCATGCTCGGGTGTTGGCTGGCCGGGCTGGCCGGCACCTTGACGCCCCCCATGTCAGTGGTAGCGCTCGGGGCCGACGTATCGGTTATTATAGACTGCTTCATCATTGTGGTAATCGGCGGGCTGGGTAGCATACCCGGCGCTTTCTTAGGAGCGATCATTTTGGGCTTCACCACGGCCTTTGGGCTTTACATCATCCCCAAACTGGCAGTGGCCTTCGGCTTCATTCTGATGATCATTATCCTGATAATTCGTCCACGAGGGCTGATGGGAGAGCCCGATTGATGGAAGGGATAAAAGCTAAACCGAGCTGGCTGCACGGCCGGGCCCTGAGAGCCGTTCTCATATCGATCGTTCTTGCTTTGCTGATCGCCTTACCCGCACTCATAAGCAAGAGTTGGTTGAACATAACCATCGAGATACTGATAATGGCGCTGGCGGCCTGCTCCTTGAACTTGATGTTGGGCTATACAGGGATGGTCTCATTTGGGCCTGCCGGCCTGTACGCGGTGGGAGCATATACAACCGCTATCCTGTTGACCAAGTTGAAAATGAACATCGTGCCGGCAATGATAGCTGCCCCGATAATGGCTGCGATCATCGGTTGGGGGGTGGGATGGGTTTGCGTGCGACGAACAAAGGTGTACTTCGCACTATTGACTTTGGCCTTCTCCCAGATCATCTGGACAATAATCTTCGAATGGTACGCCGTTACCGGAGGAGATGACGGGATAGTGTCCATCCCCACTCCGGAATTCTTCTTTTCCATTGCCAATTCCTATTACTTCTGTTTGGCGCTAGTGGGCTGCTGCATTTTCGCTCTTTGGAGAATTGTGAACTCTCCGTTTGGTCGAACTCTGCAGGCGATCCGCGAGAATCCCAACCGAGTGGAGTTCATTGGGGTAAATCTTAAGAGATACCAGCTTGCGGCTTTTGTCCTTTCGAGCGTCTTCTTGGGCATTGCCGGAAGCCTCTATTGCGTCTTCAGCGGCAGTGCGTTTCCTGACTACGCCCATTGGACGAAGTCCACCGACATGCTTGTCATGTGCCTGTTGGGGGGCATATACCATTTCTCAGGACCTTTAGCAGGAAGCGCTGTATACACGATACTCGCAAAGACCTTATCCAAGCACACGATGCAGTGGAACCTAATTCTGGGAGTGGCTATCGTCTTGCTCGTTTTATTGATGAGAAATGGAGTTGTAGGATTTGTGTCCGAGAAGGTGTTCCGAAAAAAATAGGCCGGGCCTTGTACTCAGGACAAAAGTATGCTACTGGAAACTAAAGGACTTAGGAAATCTTTCGGTGGTTTGAGGGCCGTATTCGGGATTGACCTTCAGGTTAACGAGAACGAGATTGTTTCAATAATAGGTCCAAACGGAGCGGGCAAGTCAACGCTCTTCAACCTCGTTACCGGCCATATCCCCGTTGACAGGGGTGCAGTCTATTTCAAGGGGAAGGACGTAACGAGGCTGCCGCCTTACAAGATTTCTCGCCTGGGCATAGGGCGCTCCTTCCAGAAGCTGAATATATTCCCACGACTCAGCACCTTCCAAAACGTTCAGGTCGCCTTGTTTTCGGCCAAGGGCTTAAATCGAAGTCTCTTCTCGCGTGCCGAGAATTGCCTTACTAAGGAGGTCGAAGGCATCCTGGAAAGTGTGGGCTTGGCCGATCGGGCGGGCACTCTAGGCGGGCTACTCGCGCACGGCGACCAGAAGCGGCTGGAGATAGGCATAGCCCTCGCCCTCAGCCCTGAGCTTTTGCTTCTGGACGAGCCTACGCAAGGCATGAGCGCTGGGGAGACATCCCAGACTACTGAATTGATCCACCAGCTCGTCAAGAAAAGGGGGATAGGTCTCGCCTTTGTTGAACACGATATGAAGGTGGTCTTCAGTATCTCAGACAAGATTTACGTTATGCATCAAGGCATGATGATTTTTTCCGGTAAACCCAGTGAAGTTAGGTCCAACGAGAAAGTGCAGAGCATTTATCTGGGAAAGGAAAAGGATAGTGCTTCTCGAGGTTGAGAATATTCAGACTTACTATGAATCTACCCACATCCTTTTCGGTGTGACCCTGGAGGTGGATCAGGGTGAGACTGTGTGCATATTAGGGCGAAATGGTATGGGCAAGACCACTCTGCTGCGGAGCATCATCGGCCTTACTCCGCCACGCGGGGGGACCATCCGGTTCCAAGGGGCCAGGATTAATGGCAAACAGCCCTTTCGGATCGCTCGACTCGGGGTGGGGTTCGTCCCGGAGGATAGGGAGATCTTCCCCAACTTGACCGTGCGAGAGAACCTCGAGATATCCGCCATGAAACAAAATGGAGCAAATGCTTGGAACCTGGACAAAGTCTATGCCTTGTTCCCGATACTGAAGGCGAGGGATAAGCAATGGGGAGTTACTCTATCCGGTGGTGAACAGCAAATGCTGACCATTGCCCGGACACTGATGGCGAATCCCACTTTGTTATTGCTGGATGAGCCCTCTGAGGGCCTAGCTCCGCTGGTGGTTGAGGCCATAAAAGAGCAGATCATGCGCATTCAACAAGAGGGGATGACGATCATTCTTTCCGAGCAGAACTCGGTGGTGGCCCTTGAGGTGTCACAAAGGGCCTACGTTTTGGAGAAGGGCCAGGTCGGTTGGCAGGGCCAGACATCAGAACTGGCTGCCAACCCGCAAATCCTAGAAAAATACTTGGGGGTTTGAGTCTATTCCCTGAATAAAGAGCAGCACTAATTTTCCGGCTGTCACCCTCGACCTGCTCAGCTGAATAATCCTTTTCGGTTGCCAGAGGGTTGTGGGTACCAGCGCCGAACGGACTTACAGTTTCGTCATGAACCGTTGCCAGAAATCCTGTCTTTTTTTTGGATTTGTCCTCAAATCAATAAGATTGTTGCTTGGCTGCCACTTCCAGCTTGTCCAGCAGCGCATGTGTCACCGGTTCAACGGACTGTTCACCAAAACACCTTTACGAGAGAGGAGACTGTCATGAAGAAATCAAGACGTTTCGCGACTGTTTGCCTGGCCCTCACACTGTGTGTTGTCTTTGGTTTTTATGCTTGGGGAGCGGATCCTATTAAGATCGGGGTGATTGGACCCATGCAGTTCACTCAAGGAGAAGGACACTGGAACGGCGCCACGATGGCTGCTGAAGACATCAATAAGGCCGGCGGCATCTCCGTGAAGGGTACCAAGCGCCCCCTCGAAGTCATAAAGGTGGACTCGAACGAGTTTCTGAGCATTCCGGACGCCACCAATGCCATGGAGCTGGCTATCAGCAAGTACAAAGTGGACTTCTTAGTTGGAGGATTTCGCACCGAGGCTGTGCTGGTAATGCAAGACATTGCCATGGACAACAAGAAGATTTTTATGGGGTGTGGTGCGGCCCACCCTGAGCTATGCGAACGAGTCACAAAGGATTATGACCGGTACAAATACTGGTTCCGCGTGACCCCCCTTAATTCCAAATTTCTGGTCAAGGTAGATTTCATTCTTCTTAATATGGTGGCCCAAGCCATGAAGAAGGAACTGGACATTCCCAAGATCAAAGTTGCAATCGTTGCTGAAAAAGCGGCCTGGGCAGACCCCATGGTGAAAATAGCCCAAGAGACACTTCCCAAAATGGACATGGAAATAGTTGGAGTATGGAGGCCTTCGGCCACGGCTACGGATACAACCGCGGAACTTTCCGCAATACAACGTGCCGGAGCCCATATCATTTTCACCACCTTCTCGTCCTCAGTGGGCATTCCTCTTGCCAAGCAAGCCGGGGAGCTCGAAATACCCGCCGCGGTAGCAGGAATTAACGTTGAGGCTCAAAAAGACGGCTTTTGGGAAGCAACGGGCGGGAAAGGGAACTATAGTCTCACCGTGAACACGTATGCGCGCGTGAAGATCACTGACAAGACGATCCCCTTTTTCGACGAGTACATGAAGAAATTTAAAGAGACGCCCAATTACACTGCGTCTACCTACGATGCCATTTACATCCTTAAGCACGCAATAGAGACAACAGGGACCCTGGAAGCGGACAAGCTGGTGCCGGTATTGGAGAAAACGGATCTCATGGAAAGTTCAGCGAGAATAGCATTCTCCAAGGATCACGACCTCATGTTCGGAGCGGGTTTTGCGACCATGCTAGGGACCCAGTGGCAGAACGGGAAAAATGTGTGCGTATGGCCCAACGGCTGGGAGGGCGTCACATATGAGGGGACAGTGCCGTATAAGCTGCCGCCGGTGCTGTTGGAACACTACAAGAAGAAGTGATTCGTGCAGCCGGACCACAGTACAGCTACTGAGGCCCGGAGTCGAAAATAGTCCGGGGCGGGTTTCCTTGCCCGACTCGGACCACTACCAGGCCCGAGTCTTGCGTCGATGCGTGGAGTCGATATATGATCGAGAAGATCATTATTAATGGCCAGGCATCCATCGGCCATAAGGCAATACCCATCAAGTACGGATGAGTTCCGCAGGATGGAACGCATCCGTGGCACAAGACGCGGGCGGCGGATATCCCGAGGCTTAGCCGTAGAAAGTTCGCCATGAGACCTATCGGTGTCTCTTATCCCGCGCATCGAGAGAGAGAAGACGGTTTCGAAGAGACCCTCATCCGGGAACTACTGGTTATAGCTCAAGAAGTGCCCTGTTCATAATCGGCTCCATTTTAGCACTAGGCAACGAGGCCTGACTCTCCAGATGAGGGAGATAGCCAGAAGGTTTGGCAACTGTAATCGATGAGTCCCACGTCTCAGGAAGTGCAACCGATTCCGGAACGGAGGGCCCATTCCGGCAACAACTTAGCCCAAGCCATAGGAGGTAGAAAATGCGACAGGAGACGAAGAAGCTGGTAGTGGCCCTTGTGGCCGTGTGTATGTTCCTACTCCTTTTCAGCGGCGAATCCAGCGCTCAGAACAAAGAGTTCAAACTGGGGGTATTGTATTCTATGACGGGCGCATTTGCGCCGGCTGGGGCTTTGGGTGGGTATCGGGGCACCATGGTCGCGGTGGACATGATCAACGCCAAAGGTGGGATTGCTGGCGAATACAAGGTTGTTCCAGTGGTCGCAGATGCGCAAAGCAACCCGGATATCGCCATCCGCGAAGGTCAACGGCTTATGACTGGGGAGAATGTGCCAGTGATCATAGGAGTCTTTTCCAGCGCTATCGCCGTCCCCCTGGCGCCCATGGCGGAAAAGAACGAGAAAATATTCTGGGTAACCATAGCAATTTCGGACAAAGTGTTGGAGGACCGCCACCAGAAGAACGTATTTCGTGTCCAGCCTATGGGGTCCCAATGGGGCAAGACCAGCGTCGAAATGATAAAGGCCAATCATGCCAAGTTCGGCTGCGCAGACCCCAAACAGATAAGGGTGGCAGTAATTCACGAGGATGGTCCTTACGGAGTCTCCACTTCCTCGTCCTCTTTGGCTCTACTCAAAGAATACGGCATGAACGTGGTCCTGACCGAGGCCTACTCTGTCCAGGCCAAGGACTTGTCTTCTTTAATACTTAAGCTCAAGGCTGCCAAACCTGATGTCATCCTGCACACAGGCTATTTTCCTGATATAGTACTGTTTTTTCGTCAGGCTCGGGAAATGGGCTTGAAAACACAAGCTATCGTGGGGCATGGGGCCGGCCATTCCAATTTTGCCCCCCTTCAAGAGGCTCTCGGAAGGGAGTTAATAAACTATGTCTTCGACCTGGACCCTGCACCTGCCCAGATCTTGGACCCGAAAAAATTGGCCGCTGGACAAGGCGAACTGATCAAGGAGTTCCTGAAACGATACAAGGAAAAGTTTGGAGTAGACGATCCACCTTCCCACGCCACCCAAGGCTTCGGCCATGCCTGGGTTTTGCTCAACGACGTTTGCCCCGCGGCTTTAAAAAAATACGGAAATCTGGAACCCGAATCAATTCGCAAGGCCGCTGCGGAGATCGATATTCCGGAGGGCGCAACGCCGTGTGGTTATGGAGTTAAATTTGCACCGCCGGAAGACAAATACGGTGGTCAAAATGTTCGTTCATACCCAGTAGTGATGCAGTGGGTAAACGGAAAATTGGGGATAGTGTGGCCCGCAAGCCTCCAGACCGCTGATCCCATAATCCCAATTCCGGCTGACAGCCCGTATGGAGTCAAGTAATCCGCAACAGGGGCCAGTCGGAATCAACGCGATTCGATAAAGCCATCGGTTAGATAGGATTGCCCGTGATTCCATGAACGCAACCCGGTAACAGGCTGCCTTCAACATCTACAGTCATCTTAATTGGGAGAGAGGTTGTCCATGCTCACGGTCAAGGGCATTACAAAGCGGTTCGGGGGGCTGTCGGCTTTGACAAATGTATCCTTCACCATCGAGGCCGGCAGCTTTGTCGGCATCATCGGTCCAAACGGTTCCGGGAAGACAACGCTCTTTAATGTTATCTCCGGCGTTTACGGCCCTTCAAAAGGGGACGTGGTCTTTGAAGGCTCCACTGTCACCGGTCTCAGCCCGCACAAGATTTGCCACGCGGGAATCGCACGAACGTTTCAAATACCTAATCCAATAAAGACAATGAGCATTGTGGAGAATGTAATGCTCGGCCTGGTCTTTGGTGGCAATAAAAGTAATGAACCATACTCCGAAAAAGACACGCGTGCGAAGGCCGTCGAATTGATAAACTTTGTGGGCCTGAACGCGAACGTAGATGCACATCCCGAGAGATTGACAGCCGGCGATCTCCGAAAGCTGGAATTAGCGCGCGCACTCGCAACCAAGCCGAAAATTCTTCTAGCTGACGAGATTATGAGCGGTTTGAATCGCGAGGAGCTCAATGAGGCCTCCACAATTCTACAGAAAGCGAGAGACGACCTAGGCGTAACCATAATCTGGGTTGAGCACATAATGCATGTGCTCATGAAATTGGTGGAGAGAGTCATAGTTCTGAACTACGGGGTCTTGATTTGCGACGGCGCTCCAGAGGCGGTTTGCAACGATCAACAGGTTGTCCAGGCCTATCTGGGGCAATAAACCGATTGCGGCGAAAAGGGCGCCATGCTTAAAGTAGACGGCATTGACATATATTACGGTGAGTTCCGAGCCCTGGAAGGCGTGAGCCTCAAAGTAGAAGAAGGGCAAACCGTTATAGTGGTCGGCCCGAATGGTGCGGGGAAAAGCACACTCCTAAGAGGCATAAGCGGCCTTCAAAGGACGCGTGAAGGAACCATCTATTTTCATGATGAGAGAATAGATACTTTACGGGCTTACAGAATTGTTGAGAGGGGTATCTCTCTGGTGCCAGAAGGCGGACGGGTATTTCCCTATCTCTCGGTCGAAGACAACCTCAGGGCAGGAGCATACAATCGAAATGCTCGCGCCTATGCTAAAGAGGGATTCGAGCAAATCTATAACCTCTTCCCTATTCTCGCTCAAAGAAGGAGACAGGTGGCCGGATCCTTGAGCGGCGGCGAGCGGCAGATGCTGGCCATTGCGCGCAGCCTGATGTCCAGACCGAAGTTGATTCTGCTTGACGAGCCCTCACTCGGTTTGGCGCCTTTGGTGGTAGACTTGGTCTTTGAGTTTGTCAACAAAATGAAAAAAGAAGGGTATTCGATTTTGCTGGTGGAGCAGAACGCCAACAGGGCTTTGCGATTAGCGGACTACGCCTATCTGGTGGAATCCGGCAAACTTGTATTCGAGGGCCAGAAGCAAGATTTCGATAAAAACCCTTATATCAAGACCGCTTATCTGGGTCTGTAGAGCGCAGCCATGGCAGATCAGATCATAATGGCCTTTATTAACGGCATCTTACTAGGCGGGGTACTCGCACTACTGGCATTCGGACTGAACCTCATATTTGGTGTTGTAAAGATAATCCACATGGCTTACGGCCAATTTGTCATGCTGGGCTTTTATCTAATTTATTCGTTCCACGCGACATTTCACATACCGCTGGTGCCTGCCATGCTGTTCGGGATCGCGGCTATGGCGCTTCTCGGAGTCGTGACGCAATTATTAATCATAAATCCGCTACTTAATGCCCCGAGGCTGAACCAGCTCTTGGCCTTGGCGAGCCTCATTATAGTGCTTGAAAACCTGGCAATGATCATATGGGGCGCGGACTACAGAGGAATCCCGCTCACTCTGCCGATCATACAGATCGGAGACGTTTTCATAAGATGTTCGTACCTAATCGCATTCATTGGGGCCATCGTAGTTTTGGGGCTGCTGTACCTGTTTTTGCACCGCACTTACCTGGGACTTGCTATCCGGGCTACTGCCCAGGATCTGGAGATGGCTGAAGGAATGGGGATTAATCCTAGGGTTGTCTATTATCTTACTTTGGCTGCGGGCGGCGCATTAACAGGCGTGGTGGCCGCTTTCTTCGTACCTATCTACACTGTATATCCCCATTTTGGGTCCAGTTTCACGATCATGGCCTTTGTGATAGTAGTTTTTGGAGGAATGGGCAATCTCCTGGGGGGGTTCATCAGCGCCTTTATCATCGGCGTGGTCACTTCGGTGGCCGCGGTGCTTTATACAAACGAATTGGCGGATATCCTGGCTCTGGTACTGTTTATACTCGTTATGCTGGTTCGCCCGCAAGGACTGCTCGGGGTAAGAGCTTAGACATGAACCGAAACCTTGAGCTGAAGCATATAGTCTTGGGCCTCGTTTTCTTGGCGATTCTGTTGTTGCCTCTAGTCTGGCGTTCCCAATATATAATTCACATTGTCACTCTGGTGCTTCTGTGGTCCTTTGTGGCCACAGCGTGGTCTTTCATGGCACGCTTTGGAATCGTTTCGCTGGGCCATGGAGTTTTCTTGGGAATAGGCGCTTACATACCTGTCCTGTTATTCAATTTTTATGGACTGACCCCGTGGGCCGGGATGTTCGTTGCGCTTGTACTGGCAGTCGTGACGTCCATGATCCTGGGTTATCCCTGTTTCCGCTTTGGACTTGTTGGAGACTATTTTGCCCTCGTCACATTGGCAATGGCAGAGGTCGGGTCCCTTGTGGTTGTCGCGTTTCGAGAATACACAGGTGGGTCCCTGGGACTCACCTTGAAGTCTTCCAGCAAATCGTGGATCGATTTTCAATTCGATGACAAGCGCTGTTATTACTACATAGCGATGATATTTCTACTCCTGGCATTATATCTGTGGCGCAGAATCGGTAAAAGTAAGATCCAAATGGCCCTTACTGCCATCGGAGAATCGGAGCTCGCAGCAGCCTCTCTGGGAGTTGACGTCATCAAGTACAAAATGTTGATCACCATGTTGAGCGCGGCGCTCACTGCGATGGGCGGGTTGCTCTACGCCCAGTACGTCACGTACATCAGCCCGGAAACGGTTTCCGGCGTTAGTGTTTCGCTTTCCGTGTGTTTCAGGGCTATCCTGGGCGGGATGTTCGACATGCTCGGACCCTTTATCGGGACTGCGATTATGGTTTCATTGGAGGAATACATCAGAATAAGTTTGGGCGCCAAGCTTTCGGGCATATCGGAGATCATCTTCGGCTCGGCGATTTTGGCCCTGATTATTTTCTTGCCACGCGGCATATTCGGAAGCCTGAAAGACCTGATGGTCAAGAAAAAACATATTGAGAGGGATTAGCCATGACGTGCAGCTTTTACAATGTGGATAAGACTAGTGTCTTTTTATCGTGCAAAAAGATCCTTCTTGGCAAAGGAGCCGTGTCAGGGGTCGGCGTCGAAGCCGCCAAGCTCGGTGGAAACAAAGCGTTGATTGTTGCGGATCCTGGAGTCGTAAAGGCCCACCTCGTCGAGCCTCTACAGGAACCCTTGAGATCGCAGGGCATTCATGCCGAGGTCTTTGACAAGGTAGAACCCGAACCCCCTGCACGAGTTATAGATGACTGCGCTAAAATGGTTCGAGGGGGAGGATTCGACTTGATAATCGGCCTTGGCGGAGGCAGTTCTCTGGATACGGCCAAGGCCGCCGCGGTTCTCGCAACTAATCCCGGTTCCGTCATGGACTATGTGGGCATGGATACGCTGCCGAATCGTGGATTGCCCAGCATTCTGATCCCCACCACCGCCGGGACAGGCAGCGAAGCCACCCGAGTCTTTGTGATGACCGATGAAGCGACCAATACGAAAAAGGTGGTGTACAGTGACTTCCTGATTCCTGATATGGCAATTTTGGATCCAGCACTGACCTTATCCATGCCCCCTGTGGTGACTGCCGACACAGGGATGGATGCCCTGGTGCATGCCATCGAGGCGTACGTGTCCGTGAATTCCACCCCTTTTGCAGAGATACTGGCCCTGAAAGCCGTTGAGCTGATAGCCCACAATTTGCCGCAGGCCTATGCCAAAGGCAGCAACCTGACAGCACGCTACAACATGTTGTTGGCAGCCAATCTAGGCGGCTCGGCTTTTACCAGCGGCGGTCTGGGTGCTGTACACGGGTTGGCATATGTGCTGGGCACCGAGTACCACATGTCCCACGGACGGTCCAACGCAATAATGCTGCCTCATGTGATGAATTTCAATAAAGTCGGCAACTCGGAAAAATTTGCTCGAATTGCAGCCGCTCTGGGGGAGAAAACTGATGGCCTCTCGCCGTATGAGTCGGCTGACAAAGCCGTCGGAGCAGTAAGAAGGCTTCTGGACTACATGGATTTCCCTTATAGACTTTCTACATACGGGATCAAAGAATCTGATCTACCCAAACTTGTTGAAGGAGGCATGGCTCAGGCGAGACTCTTTGTGCCTAACCCGCGTGACCTCACTCCCACGGATGTGGAAAACATTTACAAGGGTGCTTTCTAGGTATTGGTTCACGAAGCCAGGATCATATCCATGGCTACGCGGCCAAATTCCCATTGACACTTGTTAGGAGTCCGGCACATCTAGCCGGATTCGGAATGTAGTGGGATAAATGATTGCTGAGGTTGCATGTCTCCAAATTCTATAAAATCACAGGGCCCCCCATGGGCCCCTTTTGTGACTATTTAACCTCAATGTGAGCTATAAATGCCACCGAAAACAGGTGTGATATTACTAAAAGGCTAATATCATTACATACGCCGCCCGCCTTTCACGCCGGAGGTCTTGATGCCGAAAAAGCGCGGGAGTTTTGTATCTATCGAGCTTCTTGCCCCAGACCTAGGACCACTATGACGGAGAATCTGGAGTTCCCCCCTGTGTCCATTTTGTGTCCACCCGTTATGGACCGTTGTGGATTGTGCTGGCTTTTTGCAACCGGGTGTCTTGATAAGATCTGGATATGATTAGTTGTATCTACCCATCATGTGAATGGGGTTCAGGTGGTCCCCGCTCGATGAACAGGCGGTAAACTGGCAATGTTGGTTTCAAGTAGTCAACTTATCCATTTCTTGATATATTATGGAGCCATAGGATATGCGTGTACCGCAAAAGTTTACCATCAGGAATGATTCATGGAAATATCACTACTGTCCGGTTTACTTTGATGTGATATCGGTATGTTAGGGCATTGCATTTTCCACTGTGACCTATGACAGTTTGTGTGGTTAAATCATATCAGTCAGTTACGCACCTAAAGTTAACG
>JBKQMK010000424.1:0-18544 GCA_052146735.1 Desulfomonilaceae bacterium
CGCATGGCTGTTGACCCCCACCCGCACGAACGGCTGGCCGGCTCGGCGCAGGGGCACCGCCCACGCGAATGCCCCGGGGGCCACCTCTCGTCCGAGGTACACCTGCGCATTGGGCAGGCCATTGCCCGGCAGCTCGGCATGCGCGCTTCGCCACAGCACCGGACACGTCCCCAATCCGAGCCGCTCCTGGAACGCGAAACGAGGGCCGCCTGCCAAGATCAGCACCTGGGCGACCAACCGCCGCATCTCCCCATCCGCGCCTCGGCACAGGACGTCCACCCCCGTCGCGTGGGGCGTCACCTCAACCGCCTGGGTGCTGAGATAAAACGTGGCGCCGGCCTCCGACGCCTGTCGTCCTAGGCTGCGGTCCAGCTCGGCGCGGTCCACCACATACGCCAACGGCCCCCCGTTTCGATGCGTGATGGCGATGTCCGCAGGCGAATGGATCGTGATGGCATCGATCGAACCGAGGACGATCTGGCGAGGAAGATTGAAACGCGAAAATACCTCGGAGCCCACCACGCCGGTGCAATCCACCGGCTCGCCGATGACGGCATGTTCTTCCACGATCGCCACGTCCAGCCCGCCCGCGGCGAGCCGACGCGCCGCCGTGCAGCCAGCCGGCCCGGCCCCGATGATCAGGATGTCGTGCGAGGTCTTCATCTTGGCAAGCTCTTCGGTGTCAGCAACCCACCCCGCAGTGACGCACAGCGAGAACACACATCCATACCGATGGAGCGGTGCGGCTCTTGCCGTCCCACGAAAAAGCAACGCCAAGAGCTTCAGGCCACGCAAAAACAGCAAGTAGCAACCCCGGAGGGGGAATTTACTCGTGAAGGCACATATTATGTCCCGGCAGTGGACATTTACGAGAACTCAAAAGAGCTAGTTCTCTTGGCCGATATGCCGGGAGTCGGCTCAGGGGATGTGGAAGTTGACCTCAAAGAAGGCACTCTCACGATCGTAGGGAAAGTCAGTGCTGAAAGCGAAGAAGGCGAGCCGATCCTGGTCGAGTACCGGGTAGGGAACTATTTCCGCAGCTTCCGGTTGACGGATGTCATAGATCAGAGCAAAATTTCTGCCGCTATGTCGGACGGTGTGCTCAAACTCACAATGCCCAAAGTTGAGAAAGCCATTCCGCGCAAAATTCCTATTACGACGGATTAATAGTGTGTGGAAACGGGGGGGAACTGATCAGGCCAAAGGTTCCCCCATTACATCCTCGAAAAAGCTCTTGCAGAACCGTAGCCAAAATCTGTGTCGCTTCTCGCTTAGTAAACCGGTTCGCTGTCCCTTCAAGGTTTCCTTGATGTCCACCTTGACAGCCGTCGGGCAATGCAGACATATTATTAGAAAAGAAAAGTGAGGGTTATGATATGCCCGTGCGATCCATTGTGGTCGTCCCGCATGAAGCTTTGGACAGCAAAGCTGCAGAAGTGGCCAATATTGACGAGCAAATTAGAAAGCTCGCCATTGACATGGCGGACACGATGTACAAAGCCCCCGGTGTGGGTTTGGCCGCGAACCAGGTGGGAGAATTGCTTCGGCTCATAGTAGTCGACGTGCTGTATGCTTACGCGGAGCCGCAGAATAAAAAGAAGAAACCTCTTTTTATAATTAATCCTGCAATTTGCTCCACCGAAGGAGAGGTTTGTAAGGAAGAAGGCTGTCTGAGTGTTCCCGAGTTCGAAATTGAGGTCAAACGGGCTGCTTGTGTCCAAGTGGAAGGAATAGACCTGGATGGAAAGCCGTTGAGAATAGAAGCTGACGGACTGCTCGCCAGGGTGCTCCAACATGAAATCGACCACCTTAACGGAACCACTCTTCTCGACCACGCGTCCGCGCTGAAAAGGAACCTGTACCGAAGGCGGATCAAAAAGAGGACCAGGAGGGATCAGTGAACCTCAGGGTGGTCTTCATGGGATCTCCTGAGTTCGCAGTCGCTACCTTGCGAGCGCTAAACGCTAATTTTCTAGTAACCGGCGTTGTGACACAGCCCGATAAACCCAGGGGCAGAGGACAGAAAACTCTCGCCTCCGCGGTAAAGACAGCGGCGGTAGAGTTAGGGTTACCCGTTGTTCAGCCGACCGATCTTGGGTCGCAGGACATTTTTGCCGCTCTAGGGCAGTGGAAGCCCGATGTTATAGTGGTGGCGGCCTACGGAAAGATCCTTCCGCCACGGATACTGTCCCTCCCTCGGATGGGATGTGTGAATCTTCATGCTTCGCTTTTGCCCCGTTATCGGGGTGCATCACCGATAGGTGCGGCCATACTTGGGGGCGATAAGGTAACAGGGGTCTGTACGATTCTAATGGATCACGGCATGGACACGGGAGACATACTCCTTCAGAAGGAAATTGACGTTCTCGAAAATGACACAACGGGAACGCTGCACGACAGGTTAATGGCCGAAGGAGCCGGTCTAGCAGTGGAGACCCTGAGACGTATGGCTGAAAACCGCGTCCAAGCGGTTCCGCAGGATCATGAGAATGCAACCTATACCCGCCTTCTTACCAAGGAAGACGGACGCATCCAATGGGAGCGAGACGCGGAGTATCTCGCGCGCCTGGTCAGGGCCATGAATCCATGGCCGGGAGCATTCTCGGAGATCTCGGGTGATTCGGTTAAAGTCTGGGAGGCCTCAGCGCTGGAAGGAACTGAAAAGGCCGGTTACGTTGCGGGCATTCAGCGGGAAGGGGTGTTGGTAGGAACCGGTAGAGGTCTCCTTTTGCTGAGGCAGGTTCAAGCGCCCGGACGAAAACGTGTGTCCGCGGCCGAATTTGCGCGCTGGCGGCGCCTTGGGCAAGGCGAGGCTCTCAAACATTCCAAAAGTGGCGCACCTTGAGACAATCGTTACTGCCATTATTCCCATGAGGTTTATGGACATCTGAAACTTTCTTAATGAAGACCAAGGGAGATACAACATGAATCAGGTTAAAACGGTCGTTCTTCTGACTTTCTTGGCCGCCCTCCTCGTAGTCATCGGAGGAGTCATAGGAGGAAAGAACGGCGCCACAATAGCTCTTGTGATCGCACTGGTGATGAACTTTGGAAGTTACTGGTTCAGCGACAAGATCGTCCTGAGGATGTACAACGCCCAGGAAGTTACCGAGGCCGAATTGCCGGACCTGTATCGCCTCGTAAGGCAATTGACGCAACAAGCCGGTTTGCCCATGCCACGGCTGTACATTATTCCAGACGATTCTCCTAACGCCTTTGCCACAGGTAGGAACCCGAATCACGCCGCGGTGGCCGTCACCGAAGGGATCCTGAAGCTTCTATCATGGGAAGAACTAGCCGGTGTCATCGGTCATGAGCTGGGACATGTAAAGAACAGGGACATTCTCATTCAGACCATTGCCGCCACAATCGGCGCGGCCATTACGTACTTGGCGCAGTTCGGATTTCTCTTCGGGGGCCGTTCGGATGATAGGGAAGGAGGCGGTTCGCTCGTCGGTATGATCCTGATGATGATCCTCGCCCCCCTAGCAGCGGGGATCATTCAGATGGCAATATCCCGCTCCCGAGAATACATTGCCGATGAAACGGGTGCTCACATTTGCGGCCACCCGATGTGGCTTGCCGGCGCGCTGGACAAGTTGCGACGGGGAGTGGAAGCAGTTCCGATGCAGGCAGAGCAGGCAACCGCTCACATGTTCATCGTAAAGCCGTTCGCGGGAGGCGGAATTGCAAACCTGTTCTCTACGCATCCGCCGATCGAAGAGCGGATCGAACGACTCGAGCACATGGCCGGACATTGATCGGGGGCGCATAGGTTACTGCTCCGAAATTGGACGCCTCCCTGCTTATAGCAATTGGTAAACCTAACGACTGCAACGGAGGATGACTCGGTGGGGACGGGCATCCTGCCCGTCCATCGGAGACATGCAATATGAAACTGTCTCGGAAACAGAAATTCGGCTAGGAGATGATGCGGGTCTTCTAGGGGCGGTTCTCGAACCGCCCTAAATGAGGGCGCAGCAAGCGGCGCCCCTACACCAAGAATATTTCCGGAGCCCATTTTGAGACAGTTGCAGATGCCTTTCCGACCAATTTGCGTCGGGGGACGGCATGTTCCTCCAGAATGAAGTTTCTTCCCTACACCGAATATTGTGGATGCTTCCTCGTAGAGAATCTATTTGAAACGGAATAGCGAAAGACCTTCAGCCACAACACGACGGCACGCCGCTGCACGCGCTGGCGTTGCCAGAGAAGTAGCCCTGCACGTACTCCTGGATGTCAGCTCGGGCAGTTTTGCCGAGCATGTGTTGTCGGTCCATTTGGACAGGGCGAGTCTCCTACTTCCGGAAGATCGGGCCCTTGCCACGGAACTTGTTTACGGCGTTCTCAGGTGGACGAAGCGTTTGGACGCGGTCTTGCGCCGCTGTCTGGATCGGCCGGGCAAGAAACTGGATCCCGGCCTAAGGGAAGTCCTCAGGATTGCTCTGTACCAGATTCTGGCGCTCGATAGGGTGCCTGACCACGCGGCCGTCGATCAGGCCGTCATCCAGGCACGACACCATTTTGGAAGCCATACGGCCCCATTCGTCAACGGGGTTCTGAGGAACGCTCTGCGGAAGCGCGAGGCCGTGGATCCATTGCCAAGTCAAGACGCGGGCCCGTTGGCCGAGTACTACTCGCACCCTCTGTGGCTTGTCGTACGCTGGCTCGAACAATTCGGCCCGGAGGTAACGCGCAAGATTCTGATTCATAATAACTCGAGGACCCCCGTCGATATCCGCGTCAACAGGATGAAGGCCACTCCCGAAACGGTTGAGGAATTGCTTGGCCGGGAAGGTGTTGCAACTGAGACTATCCCCTTCGTACCGAACTGTCTGCAAGTGGCCGCGCTGAGGGGCCCTGTTCGTTCTCTTCCTGGATACCAGGAGGGCTTTTTCGCGGTTCAGGCGCGCGCTTCGCAGATGATTGCTCCTCTGTTGAGCGCGGAGCCTGGAGAGCGAATCCTGGACGCTTGCGCCGCTCCTGGCGGGAAGACCGCTCAACTGGCTGAACAGATGGGGAACGGCGGCCTGATTGTGGCTGTTGACGTTGATCCGATCCGCCTGGAAGATACGCGTCAGAACCTCCAGCGTCTGGGAGTTCGCTCAGTCGAACTACGATGTGGAGATGTGAGTGAGCCGGAGTTCTTGTCCGGTCTTGGTCTCTTTGACCGGATATTGCTCGATGCTCCGTGTAGCAACGTAGGGGTCCTTCGCCACAATCCGGAAGTGAAATACAGACTGGGACCGAATGATCCTACCAAGTTTGCTGAGCGGCAGCTTAGGATGCTAGTAGCCGCCGCGGCTGGTCTGAAACACGGCGGGACTCTAGTTTATTCGGTCTGTACTATCACGACGGAAGAAACATCTGGGGTCCTTAGCCGTTTTCTCAATAATACCGATGGCTACACCTTGATTCCCATCGATCTCACTGACGTGCCATCTTCGAAATTTGTAGACCCTCACGGGTTCTTCAGCACCTTCCCTCCTACCGACGACGACCCCCTGGATGGTTTTTTCGCAGCGCGTATCCGGCGAGCATAAGAGACAGACGAGAGATTTTCGAAAATACAACGGCATGGATCGAAATTTGCGCGGGTAATGCTAGTTGGCATCAGAGGTGATTGCAAAGAACCTTGTACATTTGGCAATCCTAGATGGACAATCGGGAAGGCTCATCCTGCCGGGTCTTTTCGCCGCCATTCTTGCGAAAAGCTGGACCGGACCCCGAATCAGGTCCAGGGTGACCGCGCCATTCCCGCAAATCAGACAAAAATTTTGGCAATTTGTATTAAGCGGTAAATGAGGGGAACCTTCTGTGTGTAAAGAAAATTCTCTCCAAATACTTTGCAGCGTAGTTGGAAACGCGCTGACCGCCAAAAATTAGTTCGGTACGGGGTCACCGTGTCCTGGGGTTCGCGAAAAAAATTCGCACACGTCGAGTTCGAAGGAGAGAGTGCGAAGAAATTTCTCACTTTTTCTCACATCTGTGAGCTGTCTGTTTTTTGGTAATTTCGTAAAATCTGGCACTTACAAAAATGGCACATCGGTTGCAATGGAAAAGGGCGAACAACGACTCCTAACCATACCCTCTTAGCAATCCTCCTACTTTGGATTGCTTTTTTTTTGCCTATTCCTCCCCGCCACGACCGTTATGACTCCGTAGTTGCCTATCAGCTTCGACGCTTGGGCGAGGAGCACTCCGAAGGCCAAGTCGATCAAATCTAGTGCCACATCTAAAGGCCCCACCGACTTAAGGACCTCGGCCAACCAGGCCCTCGCGTTCCCCTTGATCTGCTTGTTCCTTAGAAGGGCCACGGACCTGTTCTGATAACTGCTGCAGTGAGCGGTTCGTTTCCGGAGCCCTTGCAACCCATACCTTACCAGTCCAAACGGGTAGGCCGTGTACAGTGCATCATTATGAAACACCGCCCGCGCCTCCATGCCGTACCTCGCCAGGTAGTTGTCCACCGCCCGCGGCGTGAACAGCCAAAGGTGTCTCGGGACATCTTCAGTGCAAGAGTGCTTCATGCCGGGCGCGCTGAAGTTCGGCACTACGAAGACAAACAAGCCGTCATCCTTCAGGAGACGAGACACCCGTTTGAAGAAGGCCGAAGGAGCTCGCACGTGTTCCAAAAGCGCCCATGCGGTAATTGCGTCATAATGCCTTTCCTGAAAATCCATAGTGAGAAAGTCGCCTACCCTGATGGGGACCGCATGCGGGGCCCCCCAGCCCATAAGGTCAACTCCTTCAACCTCCCACCCTTGTTTGCACGCGTGATTGATGAAATCACCCCGACCGCACCCAATGTCGAGCAATTTTCCCTTCCCGACGGGAAGGTATGTCATCATTCGGCTATACAAGGAGGCCATGTCCATTTTGTCTCTGAGGTAGTCACCCGGATAGAGCAAAGGGATCGATTCGGCCGTGGGCATTGGATTAACGAACGCCATCCCGCAGTCGCACTCAACGAGGTAGAACTCCTTCCGCGTGATAGGGTCTATTTTCGCATACAAGAGATCCTGATCACTTGATCCACAAAGGTCGCAGGAGACGTATTCGGTGAAGATCGTATCGAAGGCCATAGGTTCCACTAGATAACACTCCCCATCGGAAAAATAAATGTGCTCACACTGAAGCAGTAGACTCTTTCCAAGAATGTCTTCATAAGTTTGTTGCGTTTTCAAAATCCTTCTAATAGGATTTTTGGGAAGGCTTGCTAAGCAGGCTATCCCCGGGCGGGTGGAAGATCGGGGCTCGTGATAGTTCCGGCTGCCCGTTGCGGTGTAGGACGGCACCAAGAACCCTGGGTCACTAACGCGACCAAGCTACAGGGCTAAGGAGATCGAGCATGGAACTCACTGAAGCTCTTATAAGTGGGAGCCGCGATGAGATAATTGAGATCACCCTCACAGGGGATGAAGACGAATGGCGGGAAATAGCCGCGGTACTCAAAGAGTCTGATTCGGATCTGGCTACTGAATTGGGACTGAAAATCCGCGAAGCTCTCCGCACCGCCGGCCAATAGCAACCGCCTTCAAAACGCTACAGAGGCTCGTATAGCTACAAGCCCCTTGATCGGCCCCATCAGACCGCTTGAACAGAGCGAAGGAATCGGCTGCCCGTCAGCCGTCAATGTTGACTGGAAATCTCCCCGACAGGGCATCCATGCCCAGCTTACCCCCGGACACGGGTTTCAGAATCGCTGTCTCGATGAAGCGGCGCCGACGACCTGAGCTTCTCAACAATATTGCCCGCCCTGAACGAACTCCTTACTAAAGGCCCGGCCATAACTTCCTTCATTCCCGCGGCCACGGCCAGCCCCTTCAGGTCTTCAAACTCTTGTGGCGGAACGAATCGGTGGACCGGGTGATGACGGTATGTTGGCTGAAGGTATTGTCCGATTGTCAGCACCGCGCATTGCACGTCGACCAAATCTCGCACTACCTGCATTATTTCTGTCCGGGTTTCGCCTACCCCAACCATTATGCCCGATTTGTTCACTACACCCCCGCCCCACTCTCCAACGCGCCTCAGCAACTCCAGGGATCGCTGGTACAAGGCCCCCTGCCGCAACTCTGGGTAGAGGCGCGGAACCGTCTCGAGGTTGTGCCCGATGACGTCCGGCCTGGAAGCGATAACTGTCCGGAGGGCGCCTTCTGAACCTTGAAAGTCAGGAACCAGTACTTCAATAGTGGTGCGCTTCGAAAACTTCCGGACGGCGCGCACGGTCTGCGAAAACGCTGAAGCGCCTCCGTCAGGGAGGTCGTCTCTTGTCACCGACGTAATGACCACGTGGCGCAGATTTAGAGCCGCAACCGACTCGGCCACAAGATCCGCTTCACTGTCATTAAGAGCGGCCGGTTTCCCGTGTGCCACGGCGCAGAAACTACAATTTCGAGTGCATTTGTCACCTAGTATGAGGAACGTCGCCGCGCCCCTGGCAGAGCATTCCCCCTCGTTGGGACATCTGGCCTCTCTACAAACCGTGTGAAGGCCTTTCCCGTATGCTTTGCCGCGCATCTCGGCCACCGCAGTCGCGGTGGGCAACGTTATGTTGATCCATGGTGGGAGTCGGCGCGTCGGCATCTTCACACGTCTCCAGCGGTAATCCACGCCCTGGTCCCAACAGTCGGACTTCGGGGGTTGAACCGCTCCATCGCGCAGATGTGATACGAAGACACCGCCCACTGTCGTGGCACTGCCGTTAAGCTCAGAGCGTGACTTTTGGTTCCAAGGGATGTTGGAAGATGGACCGGCGCGTTTGCACTGGAAAAACGGGAAGCGGAGGTTCCTGCACGAATTCTTATCTCCAACAATTGCCTCACTGGCCGACAATCCCCGCTATCTAAGCCCCAGAAAAATGAAGACCGTCTCCGGTAAGGTATCAAGGGGGGGGAGTCATGATACAAATGGAAGACGGCCTTTCGTCTCTAAAAATATCTCTGGTCCGTACAAAAGTCAACCCCTACGAATTAAAAAAGACGTAGGGGCGAAGGATGACTCCCGGAACCTCACGATACCATTCCCGGTTTATTACACAATAAGTTATGGTGGGATATTGTCAACTTATAAAGTTACATATGTTTTGGGTAGCCAAACTACCCAATAACTCCCAGATCCAGCCGCGATACAAGGGAACGCTCATGCCCATCAGGAAACCAGACGCAAGTTGTGATCCATTTTTTCTTAATGTATCATTCGCCATACGCGCTCCCGCAGGGTTGAAGGGCAGTGCCTGAATTCGATGACAGGCCCGCACTCTGCCCCCCGGATGTTGCAGAAACCATTTTCCGAGTCTCAGCCATGCCATCGGCGCTGGCTGACTAGAAAGAGGGTTAGTAATGTCGGATTCGTTTTCCGTTGGTGTCATTCCAGGAGATGGAACGGGGCCCGAAGTGGTGCGAGAAGGGGAGAAGGTCCTCGCTGCGGCTTCATCACTTCACGGGTTCAAGCTGGATTTCGTTGATTTTGACCTTGGCGGTCGGCGGTACCTCGAAACAGGGGAAACTCTTCCAACTTCCGTCCTGGAGGACCTGAAGAAGGTGGATGCTATCTACCTTGGGGCTATAGGACACCCTGACGTGCCGCCCGGCATTCTTGAAAAGGGGATTCTGCTCAGGCTTCGCGTCGAGTTGGACCAGTACGTGAACCTAAGACCTGTCAAACTCTATCCGTATGTGGAGACCCCTCTCAGAGATAAGGGACCGGATCAAATTGACTTTCTTGTAGTCCGAGAAAATACTGAAGGATTCTACGTGGGTTCCGGCGGCTTCTTTAAATGGGGAACCCCAGATGAAGTGGCTATCCAAGAGTCTATTAACACTCGTAAAGGAATTGAGCGTCTGCTCCGTTATTCCTTCGAGACAACGCGTGCCAGGGGGAAGAAGAAAAAGCTGACCCTGTGCGGCAAGACCAACGTACTCACTTATGCTTGGGATCTGTGGATGAGGGTCTTCAAGGAGGTCTCTGAAGAGTATCCCGACGTGACTACAGACTATGCCCATGTAGACGCCATATGTATGTGGATGGTAAAAAACCCGGAGTGGTTCGACGTGATCGCCACGGACAACATGTTCGGAGACATCATTAGCGATCTTGGGGCAATGATACAGGGCGGAATGGGTATATCCGCCGGCGGGAATGTCAATCCGCAAGGTGTCTCCATGTTCGAGCCCATTGGTGGATCAGCTCCCAAGTATACGGGCAAAAACGTGATAAACCCCTTGGCCGGCATACTCGCCGGGGCCCTGATGCTGGAGACTCTGGGGCAATCCGCAGCGGCGAAGGCCATCGAGGATGCTGTAGTAAAAACCCTGCCGAATTTAAAAAGTTTGGGAGCTGGCGGTATGGGTTACTCCACATCTGAGGTGGGAGACATGGTGGTCCGCAACTTGGAGGCTGGTTCAAGTCTGCGGTAAGATTTGTCCGGGCAACTTTTCCGTGAGGTAACTGTCTTTTTTTGCAGTGAGAGAGTCGTTGCTGCGCCGCTGCGGTAGCTGGAGAGCGTGGCCGCAGCTATTTTGCAACGCTTCTTCTCAAAAATGATCGCTGCCCTTCAAAAGGCAGACTCCGTAGCCGAATATCCGACAAGGATCCTATGACTGATGACCTGAAACCAAAATTGAGAGTGCTTCCTTTGGGGGGACTGGGAGAAATCGGTCTGAATATGATGATCGTGGCTCTCGGCAAAGATGCCTTCATCATTGACACAGGGCTGATGTTCCCGGACGAGTCCATGCCCGGGGTGGATATCGTCATACCGGACCTGGAAGTCGTGATCCGGCAGGATTGGAACGTCCTGGGGATTGTCCTCACTCACGGCCATGAAGACCACATAGGCGCGCTCCCTTATGTTCTCAAAAAAATCCCCGCTCCTATTTATGCAACGGGACTCACTATGGGGCTGATTGAGAACAAACTGGAAGAATTCGGTCTTATGGGTAGCAGCACCAGAAACGTAGTCACCGCGGACAGCATCGTCCAACTGGGTCCTTTCGAGATAGGTTTCTTCGCCATGTGCCACTCCGTGGCCGACGGTGTGGGCCTGGCCATCAAGACACCTGCGGGAGTGATCCTTCATTCCGGCGATTTCAAACTGGACCCCACTCCGATAGACGGACGCCTATGCGACCTGGAGAAGATCGCCGGCTATGCGCGCAACGAAGTGCTGGCGCTGTTCTCGGACAGCACCAATGTGGAAAAGACAGGGAGCACGCTCTCGGAAAGCATGATCCGTCCCGCCTTCGAGATCATTTTCAGAGAAGCGTCAGGACGCATCCTCATCGCTACCTTCTCCTCAAACATCCACCGGGTTCAACAGGTGCTCCATCTGGCACAGGAATTCGGTCGCAAGGTGGTTCTTGTAGGGCGGTCCATGGCGTCTAATGCCAAGATTGCTGCCGACAGGGGATATCTTGACATTCCTGAGGGCATATTGGTGGACATGAAGGACGTGGAGAGCTTACCGGACGAGAAAGTAACGGTACTCTCCACAGGCTCTCAAGGAGAGCCCATGTCAGCACTTTCGCTCATGGCTTTGGACCGGCACAAGTTCCTGAAAGTGAAGCCTGGAGACGTTGTAGTTCTTTCCTCAAAGTTCATTCCGGGCAATGAAAGAGCCATCACGCACATAATCAACGAGTTTTCGAGGCGCGGCGCCCGCGTGATGTATGAAAAGGTATCTGACGTCCATGTCTCCGGGCATGCCAGTGAGGAAGAACTGCGTTACCTAATACGCCTGGTTCATCCAAAGTGTTTCATACCCATTCATGGAGAATACAGACATCTGTTGCGGCACGCACATATCGCAATAGAAGAAGGTATCCCCGCTGACAGAGTCCTTGTAGCCCAGGATGGAGACCTCGTAGAGATATCCCCCGAAGGCGCCCGGGTGATTGAACAACTCGAAGTAGGCCGGGTCTTTGTGCACGGGAAAGGAGTTGGAGACATAGGCCACGATGTTCTGCGCGACCGGCGGACCCTTTCCGAAGTCGGCCTTGTTACTGTGGTCTTGGTGCTTAATAAAGAGACTGGTCGTGTGATCGCGGGCCCTGAGGTCCATTCACGCGGTGTCACCTTTGATGAAGTGGAACCCGAATTGCTGGAAGGGGTCCGTATTTCGATCGAAGAGCGCTTGGCGGAACTGGATCCCCGGACTACGGAACAGTGGGAGGACTCCAAAGAACAAATCCGACTCGCGGTCCGCAGACACATCAATCGAATCCTGGGTCGCAAACCCCTGGTCCAGACAATCGTCCTCCATATCTGATTCCCGCCGCCCTTCCCCAGGCCTTGCTGATGAACGCCTGCGCGCCTATCGCGGAAAGTAGGGGCGGGGTGCAAAACTACGCCTATACTTAGGTTCGCCCACACGACCCGAGTGGAACTTTCTTTGGTTTGCCCGCGCCGCGGCTCAGCCGGGTCCGCGTTCTATTTTCCAGGAGCCATACGATTTTTCTTGCAATTGTTGTGTAGTTGGATTACCTCATAAGACGCGTTTGGCAGGAGAGCCCGGCAGAGATGGATCGAGGGGGCCAGGTCAAGCGTTTTGGCGGGTGAAAGGTGTTTTTTGTTGCCTGCCGATGGCGGCGGGATTTTTCTTGACAAGGCGCTCAAACGCGTGCTATGGTGACTAAAATTTTGGTCTAACAGCTCTTGTATTGGAGTATGCTTCATTTAAGGAGGGTTTAGGATGAAGAAGTCGTTGGTTATGTTGGTCGTTCTGGTTAGTTCTTTGGCTCTGGCCGGGTCGGTGTTCGCCATGGGCGATTGGGGCTGCTACACGATGCCGACCTGCAAGAAACCACCCTGCGTTGATCAGGTTCTCTGCAAAGGCAAATGCAGCGGCAAGGAAAAGCTGTGTGGTCCCTGCGCACCCACGATCAAATGGGCCTGCAACTGGATGACCGTGCTAAAGTGCCCGGCAGGCGAGAAGCCCGCAAAGGTGGCAAAAGCCAAGTTTAAGAAGTAAAAAGCCTCGGCGTGTAGCAAGGTTCACATGCCTAATGGGGCAAAGCGAACCTGCATTACCGAGCGGTAGTCAAATAACTCAAACATAAGATACGGACAGGCCCCTCCATTCGGGTGGGGGGGCCTTGTTTCGTTTGTGCCTCGCTAGTTTGTGGCCGGCGCCTCCCCACACCAAGTTCAGTATTGTCGTCGCGTATAGATAATGGGCCGACTAGCCCGGCTCTTCACGCTTCGATAGGTTAAAATAAGGGCCAACTCGCAGCATAGAGCCCCGCAAGTAATTCCTGTGGCCAGGAGATGGGTGCTGATTACTCTCTCTGCACCGATGCCGCAGAGAATAACGTAGAGAACTATCGCCCCGATTCCAACACAAATGACCGAAAAATATAGATGGTCAAAGAAAATCTTCAGGTTTTCCATGGCTGTCCACATATTGACTATTCTGTAGAGCCCATTTTCGTTTTCATAGTAATCCGTGTCAAGGCCAGCTCCGCCGTCTAGGGCGGCCGGCAACTGTCCAGCTCCCCGATTCAGGCGGAAAGGGGGGTTGAGCAGAGTGGCCGTTTTATAGTATGACAGAGCAAGATCCGTCGCAAATTGCTTTTTGCCTACTTTTACAAAAGAGGGCTGATCGCACCATCGGCGGTCATTGGTCACGGGTCGGAAAGGGATGGGGGTTGTAGGACTTTCGTTTAGAGTTCTTCACGAACGCATCCTTTGAGGGAGCAAACTTGCAACAGATAGCTTTTGACGCCGAGAAGGATGACGGCCTCGCCGTTCCGTTGCTTGATCTCGGCCCCATACATCGATCCATTGGGGCCGAGTTGAGAAACGCTGTCCTCGGCGTTCTGGAAAGTAATCGCTTCATCGGCGGACCGGAAGTGGAAAGCTTTGAACGTGAGATCTCCGCTTATTTCGGCTCACATTATGCCATAGGGGTCTCATCGGGTACCGACGCCATTATCGCGTCTTTGATGGCTCTTGATATCGGCTTCGGGGACCGGGTGATAGTGCCGAGCTTTACTTTTTTCGCTACAGCAGGCTCTGTTCGCCGGCTGGGTGCTGAAATAGTTTTCTGCGACATCGAACCTCGGACGTTTAACCTCGACCCCGCAAAACTCGACAAGCTGATCACCTCCCGCACGAGAGCAGTAATTCCTGTACACCTTTTCGGCCTATGCGCCGACATGGACCCAATCATGCAGATTTGTAGGCGGCACGGGCTAAAGGTGGTGGAGGACGCGGCCCAGGCCATAGGGGCCACATACCAGGGGAAAATGGCCGGTGTCATGGGGGATACAGGGTGCCTCTCCTTCTTCCCTTCGAAGAACCTCGGGGGAATCGGCGATGGTGGCCTGATCTTGACCCAGGATAAGGAAGTTGCCGAAAAGCTGCGCAGGCTACGCGAGCACGGGGCACAGCATAGATACTACCACTCGCTTGTAGGCGGGAACTTCAGGCTGGACGCGATTCAGGCCGCAGCCTTGAGAGTGAAACTTTCTCATCTCGAAGAATGGCACCAGCAGAGAAGGGATAATGCCGGCGCATATATTGACGCGTTTTCGGACCTCGAAAGAAAAGGATTGATCCGTCTTCCGACAGAGGTCCCCAGTCACAGACATGTGTTCAATCAATTTGTGATAAGAGTCAGTCGCCGGGACGGGCTAAAGGGGTATCTAAAGTCTCGTCTTATAGACACTGCCATCTACTACCCCGTTCCGCTGCATTTGCAGGATTGCTTTGCTGACCTGGGATACAGAGAAGGAAGTTTGCCGGAGAGTGAAAAGGCCGCCCGCGAGGTGCTGGCTCTGCCTATCTTTCCGGGTCTGACCACTCCTCAAAGGGACAAAGTTATCTACCATGTAAGGGAGTTTCTTCTGAACTGACCGTATGCGAGGAGCGGTGTTTCCAGCCGGCATGCCAAGAGTCACAACCTGCCGTGCAGACCGGGGCGGGAAATGTGCCTTGCCCCCTTTCTGGAAAGAATCGATTTCATCTCTTTGCGAATGAGGTCTCCGGGATGAACCGGGTCGCGAGGCAGCTTTGATAATCGAGATACGGAATCGTTTTAGCCGTGAGATAATTCTAAGCGGCGAAGCTGACTCTTTGAAGGCGCTACTCAGTATCGTCATCAAATCGGGGACCAGCCTTTCGGGCGCGGATTTGGCCGGTGCCAGCCTTGTTGGTGTCAGACTGGCCAAGACGGATCTTACAGGGGCGAATCTGTCCGGCGCGAACCTGACGAGAGCTGATCTCTCCGAAGCCCATCTGGCTACCGCCAATTTGACTCGCGTTATTTTTTCAGGTGCGACTTTGGTGCGGGCGGACCTCACCGAAGCGAACTTGACCGGCGGGGACCTGGTCTTGGCTGACCTCTCAGGGGCCTCTTTGGTAAATGCCGACCTTTATTGGACAAATATGACCGGGGCGAATCTGACTGGAGCAAACCTTTCCCAGACCAATTTGGCGAAAAGCAATCTTACTGCCGCGAACCTCACCGACGCGGATCTGTTCTGGGCCGATCTCGGCGGGACGAACCTCACGATGGCAAATCTCACCAGGGCCGTACTAACAGTGGCAAATCTGTCCAAGGTAAATCTGACAATGGCTGACCTCTCAGGCGCAACTCTTGCGGGAGCGGATCTGGGGGGCGCGGACCTCTCTGAGGCCAACCTGTCAGGTGCGGATCTCACTGAGACCAACCTACGGGGGGCCAACCTCACCGGGGCGAATCTCACGGGAATTGATCTGGGCAGGACCAAGCGCTGAACGCGGTCTGATCCCCTTATGAATGCTCGAAACCAAAAGTCGTTTTTTCTGTGCAGAGGGTGAGCGGCACTTTCGGGCTGTTCACATCAACAGCAAGCGGGATCTGTTAGTTCAGAGGCACAACCCTTTTCTGTCCATTAGTGGAGAGAAGTCATCCGAGTCGGGAAATCAGATGATTAGAAAGGACTCGAAAAATCGAGCGAAGCGACTCCACCAAGTGTCCATGATCGTATGTCAACCGCCCACGAGACGGACTCCGTCGTCAAACCTGAAAGATTTCGATCATCGGTTCTTACCCTCAGCGAGTTCCATTTTGCAAATGCACCGACCCGGAGATCACCTGTGAGTTTAAACCGATAGTCCGCCAAGATCTCTACAAAGGAACTATTAGAATTGACACGGAAATCCCCAAACTCAGCGTAACCGAGCCTATCCCAAAAATGATACTTTAGCTGGCCCCAAACCAGCGGCGAGCAGACGAATCGAACGAACATGGAACCATTACAAAACGGCTGATTAATTTGAGCTCCAAGGAGCGGCATGTATGAATTGAGAATATAATCGTCACTGGTATTATCGCTGTAGTCCACCCTCGTGCTCGTATGATCCCATCGCAAGCCTGCCAGAAGTTCAAGTGGACCATGGAAGCAGCCTTTTACAAGTCCATCCACAAACCACCAATCGTACGACGGGATTTCGAAGTCAAACGACCTAGTGGGAGGGGAAGTCGACCATGTTCCCGCAGAGCGCCGGGGGAGAAAGACTCCTCCCGAGATAAGTAGACCAAAGCCCTGATCAAGAGCGACTTCTTTCGTTGCCTCAAACCACCAGCCTTTGAGGGGCCACGGCGCTGTTCCCGTCGAGGCCTGCCTCTGAAGAGCCCAGGTACTGCCCGTAGGATGTTCGAGCCAGCCAAAGTACAGGCTTGGCATACTCATTAAACCAGACTCCAGGCTGTTGCTGCAAAGCGTGCTGCTGGGATAGGCGAACGGAATGTTGCCAAGAGTCGCCGCTGTACCGGTTGGGAAAAATCCTTGCGCGACTGGACCCACAGGCAGGCCACACAACAACACCATGCTTACAAAGACAATAAACAGCCTCTTCACGGAATAACCTCCCCATAGGCGCTAGCAATAGTACGCGGCACCTGCTATCCACACCCTCAGCAGCCCATCTTCGTATTTACAGTCGAGAATTATTGCTCATTATTTACCGGAGAATTGCCATCATGACAACCAATTATTCTGCCTCCATTTGGAAGCGTGTAATAGCAGGCTTGGGTGCCCTCAGAGTCTCCCACGCCGTTTATTCTTGATTCGGCAAAAGATGTGGAAGATAATGGGTTTCTCAGAATAGATTCCAGTCCTCCAACCGAAAGTAATTCCTCATATCGTGTCTGATCGGGCTTCGATTTGCTTTGATACTATTTCATTCGAGCCGAGGAGGTGTTTCGTGGAAAAAATCTGGCAAAAATTGTATGTCAAGAGGGTGCCACAGGCCATCGATTTCGATGAAATCACCTTGCCTGAAGCACTCACCCGAACCGCCTCCAGATTCCCGGATAGGCCTGCCCTTGTTTTTCAGGGCACGATCGTAACCTATCGGGAGCTGGAAGATATGGTCTCCCGCTTCACAGGCGCACTAATGGCCATGGGCGTTAAGCCGGGAGGAAAAGTTTCTCTTGTTATGCCGAACCTCGTTCAGACCGTTGTAGCCATTTACGGCTCTCTCCGAGCCGGGGCCATTGTGGTGACGCACAACCCGCGAAATGATGACATGCAACTGGAATTCCAGATCAACAACGCTGGATCCGAGCTAGTGGTCTGTTTGGATGTTCTTGTCCCCAGGATGATCCAGGTCAGGAAACGAACCGGAGTGAAGAAAATAATCTCGTGCCATATCCGCGACTATCTTCCGTTCCTCGCGAAAAAACTCTTCCCTCTTGTGAAAAAAGAGCTACACCTCAAAACACCCGAGGAGAGCGATGTCTTTGAGTTCACAGAGCTAATCGAGGCAAGCAAGCCTCATACTCGAGCGCCTCACCTGCGGATGGACGATACGGCATTTATTCTTTACACAAGTGCCACTACCGGCAAAGCAAAGGGGGTAGAGCTGACTCATGCCAATGCTTCCGTAAACGTGCAGCAACTCCACTCCTGGTTTCCGTCTTTCATAGACGGGCAAGAGGCCGTGGTTGCGTGTCTCCCCTTCTTTCACGTCTTCGGCCTGAATTGTTCACTCAATACCGGGATTTTTTATGGTTATGCAGTCGTTCTTGTCCCGCTTCCCGAGCCCAAAAGCATCCTCGAAGCCATCCACACTTCCAGGGCAACCTTCATCCCGGCTCTGCCGAGCTTCTATACGGGCATGATAAACGAACCCAGCTTGAAAAAATATGATCTCAAATCCCTCAAGGGGTGCTTTTCGGGCGCGTCTCCACTGCCGTTGGAAACGATCCGCTCGTTCGAGAAACTAACGGGAGCTCAAATATGTGAAGGCTACGGACTGACTGAATGCTCGCCGGTAAGCCATATCAATCCATTCGGCGGCAAGACAAAGCCTGGGACAATAGGTCTTCCCCTCCCAAACACCGAAGCAAAGATTGTGGACGTTGATGACCACACAATAGAGATTACGACTCCAGGTGAGCCCGGTGAGCTTTGCATAAAGGGGCCGCAGGTGATGAAGGGGTACGTTAACCTCCATGAAGCGACTGAGGCAACTATTAAGGATGGGTGGCTTCTCACCGGGGACATCGTAACTGTAGACGAGGAAGGTTTCTTCACCGTGGTAAACCGCAAGA
>JBKQMK010000425.1:0-3133 GCA_052146735.1 Desulfomonilaceae bacterium
CGGCCCGGCTTGGCACCGTCACATCCTGCTACGAGAAAGAAGTGCTTGATAGCCCCGCTTTTCACAGCGTCGATCACCTGGCCCGCCACCGACATGACGGCATTTCTACCGAACCCGCACATGACGGCTTTGCCATTGGTGTCGTCTGCGAAACCGGGCATGGTCAACGCCTTCTCGATTACTGGAGCGAAATTCTTGTCGGAGATGTGCGTGGCCCCAGGCCACCCCACAAGACCCGTGGTGAAGATGTTGTTCATATACGATTCTTTGGGCCTTTGAATGCAATTGGTGGTCATCAGGATGGCGCCAGGGAAGTCGGCAAATTCCTTGCGCTGATTCTGCCACGCGGTCCCATAATGCCCGTAAAAATGAGGGTATTTTTTCAATGCGGGATAAGCGTGGGTCGGCAACATCTCACCGTGCGTGTATATGTTGATCCCCTTGCCTTCAGTCTGCTTGAGCAGCTCCTCGAGATCCTTCAAATCATGTCCCGAAACCAGGATCGCTTTCCCTTTTCTAGCACCCAGAGGAACCTTTGTCGGCACAGGATGGCCGTAAGTTCCCGTATTGCCCGCGTCGAGCAGTTCCATGGCTCTCAGGTTGATTTCGCCGCATTTGAGGACCAACCCCACCCAATCGTCGAGGGTTAGTTTGTCGTTGAGTGTGGCGGCCAGACCCTCATGAACAAACGCGTATACCGCGTCGTCTTCCTGTCCCAGGATCTGCGCATGGTCAGCGTACGCGGACACGCCTCGCAGGCCCAGGATTAGAGTGTGCTGAAGGGATCGTATGTCCGGATTGAGTAGGGTGTTCGGCCTGAATCCAATATCGACTGCTTGGTTAAGCATTCCCTCCATTGAGGTCGCGGGACCAAACGTAGCCGCGTCTTGAGAAAAGTCCACCTTTCCACCGGCTGATTTGACCTTCCCCTTGAGGCTCTCTCTCAGCGCGACGGCGCGGTTGATGAGAGGCGGAAACCGTGACGCGTCGAAATCTACATTGGTTAGCGTAGAAAAGAGCGCCTGCGCTGTAAACACATTGGCCTCATGGTCTGTGACACCCACTTTACGCCCTTCCACCGCATACAGGGCCAACCCCTTCAGCGCGTACGTTAGCAGGTCCTGAAGAGCCGCCACCTCGGGCGACTTGCCGCAAACACCAACTTTGGTGCATCCTGTACCGAAAGCTGTCTGTTCACACTGATAACAAAACATTTCTTCCATCTTTCCCTCCTGGTGATGATCTTGCTCGAAAATCGCGTTCGTTTAATTTGTGCCGGCCTCGCCGTGCCATTTATTGGTATATTACTCACGGGGTGAAATAGTGCCTTGACTTAAGTCAAGAAATCGATCTTTTTAGTATTTCTTTTCACCTACTGAAAGCATTCGTTCAACCCCTCTAAGGATGCCCTCCAACAATGTGCCCTATTTGGGCGGCTTTGCCGCGGACTCCACCAGCTCGAGGCCGGTGCGATTTAGAATAGCTCCAAAGCGTTCCCCTGCGACACAGTGAGTCACATAGTGGTCGAGACAGCGGTCCACCACTCTGAGCGCTTCCTCTCTGGAATAAATGCCTTCAAGTTCCCGGGCCAACTCCGGATGACGGCCCAGTTTGCCGCCAACCAGTACGCGATAGCCCTTAGTTTCGGCTTCGACCACGCCGGCGGGGCACACCGAGATGCACTGGCCGCAAGACAGGCATTTATCCAAATTGATAGTAGGTTCATCGCCCTCTTCGGATAATTGGATCGCGTCTTCCTTACAGACCGCAACGCAGGTGCCGCAGCCGGTGCATTCCGCGACGGAAACTCGCGGTCGAGCAGCCCCAATGAGGCCCAAGTCCGCTATCTGTGGCCGAGAGCAAGCGTTGGGGCAGTCCGACATTGCCACGCGAAATTCATGATGTATCTTCAGGGGGCCGTTCACAGTCTCCTTCAGAAATGCCCTTAGATTCTTCGAAGCCAAAAGATCTTCCAAGTCCTTCACCAGGTCTGAGTCTTCGACAGCGCGGTTCGGGCAACCTCCAGGGCCGAAGCACGTCTCAACCTGATGGCCTTTGAATTCATCTTCCATATTTTTGATGAACTTTTGCTTGCACGCCTGCACATGTTTCAGGGTCACCTCACGGGCATGATGCCGTTGAGCTGCCACTTCCACTTTTTTTCGTACGCGTTTGCGGACGAAAAAGGGGACCCTGCTCACAGCCTCTTCGGCCTCCTTGGCCCACTTCATCGATCGATCTCCTCTGTTCAGGCACGGTAAACATTCCCATTGGGTGCCATCAAAAGCTCCTCAATTATTGGTCATTCGGGATTTCTTCCGGTTCTCACTTGTCTTGACGTTTCCCTGATTTTGATTGATTCTGGCCTAATCTGAAAACCAGCTCGTTGCCACATTAAAGAGTTTACTAATTCGATCAGGGATTTGCTTTGACTTAAATCAATTCGATTATCCTGTTGGAGTCCATATCCGTGACCAGGTTCCTTTGCGTCATTTTCATAACGTAGGGTGGAATACATGGAAATTGCCAAATTGCTCGGCGACATACCGCTTTTTGAAGGTTTACCCGACGAACAGCACAGAGACCTCGCTTCCATCGCGCTGGTGAAGTCATTTGGTCGCGGCCAAACAATCTTTTCGGAAGGGGAACAGGGATCAGGATTTTACGTGGTCATTTCTGGGCGAGTTAAGATCTACAAGCTTTCTGCTGACGGCAAGGAACAGATTCTGCACATTTTCGGGGGTGGAGAGCCCTTCGGCGAAGTGCCGGTGTTTGAAGGGCGTCGCTTTCCGGCCCATGCCGTGGCGCTGGACGAGGCTCGATGCCTGTTTTTTCCCAGACCGGCCTTCATTGACCTTATCAGCAGAAACCCTTCGCTTTCGCTGAATATGCTCGCTGTTCTTTCCCGGCGATTGCGACGCTTCACAGTGCTTGTGGACGATCTCTCCCTGAAGGAAGTCCCCGGCCGCCTCGCAGCCCACCTTCTCTATTTGAGCGACCAAAACGACGGCACCAATGATTTGGAACTCGACGTCCCTAAAGGCCAACTGGCAGGCATGTTGGGGACCATACCCGAAACTCTCTCCCGCATACTGACCAAGATGGTGAAGCAAGGCATGATCGAGTCCGACGG
>JBKQMK010000426.1:0-5137 GCA_052146735.1 Desulfomonilaceae bacterium
AAAAAGACAAAGACAGCGGAGAATGGCTTGCAGGGTTTCAGATAACAAGAATCTCCGAGAAGTGTCTGGACGACCTACGAAGACTCATCCAATCCCTTCCGTTTTTTGACTGAAGGGAGAGTCAGGAACCACCATAGTCGCAGCCAATTTCACACCGGCGTGGAAATAGTCCTGGATGCCCGGCACTCTATCCGGTATAGGAAGGTCAACCTATGAAAACCCATAACAATGACTCAAAAGATCAGCTCCCCGAACTCCGACGGCGGGCAACATGATCGTCCTCAACCTCATCCATAACGTCGCCCTCCTGGTCGCGCTTGCTGCGACATACCAAGTTGTCGAATCCCGGTTTGAAAAGAAAAACGTGGGACATCAAATCCTGTCCGGTCTCTTGTTCGGAGGGGTCGGGATTGTAGGCATGATGACGCCCCTCAGTTTCACGCCAGGTATCATCTTCGACGGTCGGTCCATCATCCTGAGCATCTCTGGTCTGTTTGGCGGTCCCTTGGTTGCTTTTATTGCGCCGCTACCATGTGTGGTGCCTACCGGCTATGGTTGGGCGGAGGAGGAGCCTGGGTCGGAAGCAGCGTCATTGCGGAGTCAGCAGCGTTTGGCGTCGTGTTCTATTTCCTGTGGAGGGGTGCTGCACAGCAAATTAGTATATTTCGACTTTGGATGTTTGGCGTGTTGGTTCACGTCATCATGCTGGCAATTTTCCTAGCGCTGCCGGGTGACGCCGGTCTCCAGGCACTACGACAGATAGGTCTGCCGATACTGGTTTTCTATCCTTTGGCTACAGTATTGGTCTGTCGAATGTTTTTGGACTACGAGATACAGATTCATGACAGGAAAGCACTGAAGGAGAATGAGGAACGATATCGCCTACTAGCCGAGAATACGGCAGATGTGATCTGGCAGTGTGACCTTGATCTCCGTTTCACCTATGTTAATCCTGCCGTTTTCCAATTGACAGGAGACACCGCCGATGAGTGGATTGGGACCAGACTTATAGAACATTGCGATGAAGAAAACTTCACAAGGATGGCACAAATAGCATCAGAAGAACTTGCAAAGGGCACTGACAGTACCGGAGCCACATTCGATGCTGTACTCTTGAAAAAAAACAAGGAACCCGTTTCGGTAGAAATCCACGGAACGGTCATTCGGGGAGAAGATGGATTACCAATTGCCTTCCAAGGGGTCACTAGGGATATAACGGAGCGAAAGCAGGCCGAACAGGCACTTAAAGAAAGAGAGGAAAAATTCCGAGATCTCTTCAACAACGCAGGAGTCGGGATGTTCAGGTCAAGGTTGGATGGTTCCGAAACCTTAGATGTCAATGACAAATTCCTCAAGATACTAAACCAAACCCGCGAGGAGATTCTAGGTAAACCCTCAGTGATACTATGGGCTGATCCGCATGAACGGGAGGAAATGGTCCACCGGCTCAAAGCTGAGGGCCAAGTTACCGACTATGAATACAAAATGCTAACTTCACAAGGTGAGATTCGGAATTGTCTCACGTCGGTAAGGCTCTATCCAGAAAAAGGGATACTGGAAGGAACGATCCTAGATATCACCGAACGCAAGCAGGCGGAAGAGGGTCTGAAGGAAAGTGATAAGCAGTACCGCACTCTCTTCGAAGATTCGATAGACGGGGTGTACTCTGTTCTAAGGGATGGAACCATGACGGATGCTAACCCAGCTTTTTGCGAACTCTTTGGCTATATGAGGGAGGAGATGATTGGCAAGGACATCCGCGAATTGTACCTTGACCCGGCTGATCGTCCAATGTTCCAGAAGGACATTGAGAAAAGTGGGTTCGTGAAGGACTATGAAGTCCAGTTTCAAAAGAGAGACGGAACAGAGGTTGACTGCCTGATCAGCTCATCTGTGATTTTTGACGGAGACGGAAACATTACCGGATACCGGGGCATCGTGCGAGACCTGACCGCACGCAAAGAACTTCATAGGCAGCTCCAACAGGCTCAAAAGATGGAAGCGGTCGGCACGCTGGCGGGTGGTATTGCCCATGACTTCAACAACATACTCCAGGTGGTTTTGGGGTACTCCGAGCTGGTCCTTGGCGACGAGGATCTGCCGGATCGCCTGAGAAACGACCTGGGGAGAGTACTTCAGGCGGGGAAAAACGGTGCTGATTTGGTTCAAAGGTTGCTCACGTTCAGCCGAAAAACCGAGACAAAGCCGCTCAACCTGGATCTCAATCAGCGTATTCGTCAGACTCAGAAATTCTTGGAACGTACCATCCCCAAGATGATTGATATTCAGGTGGTCCTTGCGGACGACTTGGCGCGCATCTATGTAGATCCCACTCAAGTGGATCAAGTGTTGATGAACCTCGCTGTGAATGCCAGAGACGCGATGCCTGAAGGGGGAAAACTCGTCATTGAAACTTCGAATGTATTTCTAGACGAAGCGTGGGATAAGGCTCTCCTTGGAGCCAAACCGGGTGAATACGTCCTCTTGAGGGTATCGGATACCGGTGACGGCATGGACAAAGAAACGCAAGATCACATATTCGAGCCTTTCTACACGACCAAGGAGGCCGGGAAAGGAACGGGTCTGGGGCTGGCTATGGTCTATGGGATCGTTCATCAGCACGGCGGCTATATCACCTGTTATAGTGAACCGGGTGAGGGCACTACCTTCAAAATGTATTTTCCAGCCATAGAAATGGAAATGAACCCGGACGTTGCAGCAACCGGAATAATGCCAGCATTTGGAACAGAGACGATTCTGCTGGTGGATGACGAAGAGTTCGTGCGAGACTTGGGAAAAAGGATTCTGGAACGATCAGGTTACACGGTGCTGACCGCGGCCAACGGGAAAGAGGCATTGGATTTATACAAGACGGAAAGGGAGAAGATTTCGGTCGTGATCCTCGATCTCATCATGCCGGAGATGGGTGGAAAGCAGTGTCTGGAGGAACTTCTGAAGATTGACCCAAAAGTACGAGTTCTCATAGCCAGTGGGTTTGCTGCAGACGGGCGGACTAAGGCAGCGATGGAGACTGGGGCCAGAGGCTTCGTGGATAAGCCGTATAATATGAAAAGGATGCTGCAAGCCGTTCGTGGGGTCCTGGATGAAGCGTGACGGTCAAGGAACCCCTGACCTCATTGACGGAGAGGGGGGCGCTGGCATCAGCCAGAAGAAGGCATAATTCTCGGCATCTGCCCGTAAGACGTAGGGAGGAATCGGGCGGCAGATGCAATAAATCCTTTACTCGACAGATTATCGCTTCCCCAAGCGGTTCCTCAACCAAGTAAATCTCTGCTGGGTCTTGTCGTTCTTCACGGCGATTCCCAGCGCCTTTTTACTCCCCACCACGATAACCAGTCTCTTTCCCCTCGTGATAGCCGTGTATAACAGGTTCCGTTGCAACAAGATGTAGTGCTGGGTCAGGAGGGGTATGACCACGCAGGGGTATTCGGATCCCTGCGCCTTATGGACGGAGACAGCGTAGGCCAGTACCAATTCATCCAAGTCTGAGTAATCATAGACCACGGATCGCCCATCGAACGTAATCGTCAACTCCTGCATCTCTGTCTCAATCCGAATGATCCGTCCAATGTCGCCATTGAAGACCTCTTTGTCGTAGTTGTTCCTGATCTGCATCACCTTGTCGTCAATTCGGAAGTTCCGACCGCCCCTGGTTACCCCGTCCTCCCTGGGATTGAGAGCCTTCTGAAGTTCGACGTTGAGGTTGGTCGTTCCAGCCAAGCCCCGATTCATAGGTGTCAGTATCTGAACATCGTCAATTGGGTCGAATCCGAACGCGTTTCGGATCCTGCCTCCGACGAGTTCCAAAATTATTCGGAGCGCTTCTTCCGGCTCGGACTTCTCGATGAAATAGAAATCGTTACTTCCTTCGCCATTGGGCTGAAGTCTAGGCATAACACCGCTGTTTATGAGGTGAGCATTCACGATGATGGAACTGTCCAGGGCTTGTCGAAAGATCTCGGTGAGTCTAGCGACCGGAATCGCTTCGGAGTCTATGATGTCTTTTAGGACGCTTCCCGGCCCGACAGACGGAAGCTGGTTTACGTCTCCGACCAAGATGAGCGTGGCTTCCACCGGCACAGCCTTGAGTAATTGGTACATCAGCACCGTGTCGATCATCGAGGCTTCATCAATAACCAGGAGGTCGCACTTCAATGGATTCTCTTCATTCCTCTGGAATCCCCGTTTTTGTGGGCTGAATTCTAAGAGACGGTGGATAGTCTTCGCCTCGCGCCCCGTCGCCTCATTCATTTTCTTGGCGGCTCTCCCTGTGGGTGCAGCGAGCAGTATATCAATTCCGAGACGACCGAAAATCGTCAAGATGGCTTTTATAATGGTCGTCTTCCCTGTTCCCGGCCCTCCGGTAATTACCATGACCTTGCTGTTTACCGCAGATTTGACTGCCTCGATCTGATTGAGAGCCAAAGATATGGAAAGTTGTTTTTGAACCCATTCAACAGCCTTTGTTGCGTCGATCTTTCTTCGGGAGTGAGGAGCATTTTGGAGTTTCTTGAGGCGGGAGGCGATTCCAACTTCGCACACGTGAAACGGGTAAAGGTAAACGGCAACCTCCGATTCTAATGTTTCATCGGTTTCCGCAGTAAGAGTCTCAATAACGATTCTCTTCAGGTTCGCAAGACTGGATAGGGCTTCCGAGATTATGCTCCTGTCCACTCCAAGAATCTCGCACGACTTTTCCAGAAGTCCCTCACGCGGATAATAGACGTGTCCTTCGTCAGAGAGTTGGCTGAGCACATAGAGGATGCCTGCCTCAGCCCGCAGGGCCGAGTCCTTTGCAAAACCCAGATTCTCAGCAATCTTATCCGCTGTAATGAACCCGATTCCGAAGATGTCCGTCGCGAGACGATACGGGTTTTCTTTCACAATCTCGATGGACTGATTGCGGTATTGCTTGAAAATCTTCGTTGCATACCCAGCACTGACGCCGTGGCCTTGAAGGAAAACCATTACTTCACGAATCTCCTTCTGGTCAGACCAGGCTTTGCCAATCATACCGACGCGCTTCTCGCCGATGCCGTCAACCTCGCGAAGACGTTCGACGGATTCTTCGATCACGTCAAGGGTTTCTTTTCCGAATGCCTTAACGATCCGTTTA
>JBKQMK010000427.1:0-2816 GCA_052146735.1 Desulfomonilaceae bacterium
CTCAGGATGTGGGACGTAAAATGGGCCTGGCTCGGAGCTACACCCATGTTGACGAAATGTTGGCCTGGGCCGCGACAAAAGCCCCTCGCAGGGCCAAGGTCTGGATCTTCCCGTACGGTGGAAGCACTTACGCACGAGTGAACGACTTGGCCTCGCCCTGATGTCACTGAGGAGTTATTCCGTCGCCGTTGTAAAGAATCCCCGGCATGTAAGCCTGCTCCTTCAAATCATCGGTCCCCCCTTTCTTAAGTCTTCTTCCCACCTCAGGAGAGTCTTCTCCATTTTTTTTCGGATTCCCTCAACTTTTTTGTCAGATTTTCGCCCCCTCTACGAATTGTAAAGTTAAACCGACTGAAATCCGGTCGGAGGAACAGCCTGGAAACGGCTGACCTAATAAGACGAGGAGCATCGAGGAGGCTTCAGATGAAAAAGTTGTTAGTATTGCTGACCCTGGCGGCTTTCATGTTTTCCGTGCCATTGGCAATGGCGGCCGGTGAGACCCCAGGCGCGGCCAAGGCAGCCGGCGACAAAGCTCCCGCGAAAATTAACTGTTGCATCAAGGGCAAGTGTAGCCAGGTCGGTTCGGAAGCCGACTGCGCCAAGGAGATGGGGAAGGTCGTCAAGGACTGCAAAGACTGCAAGTAGTCTGAGCTGATGAGGTCTTGGGGAGCTGGAAGCCCAACGCGGCTTCCGGCTCCTCTGTTCTCTGCTGATTCGGACCTACTTCTCATTGGCGTGCCGAGAAACCATCAATGCTTGCTTTCCGCTACCATGACCGTAAGTTATAGGCATTCAGGACTGAAAGGAGTGTCACCGGAACCCCCAGAGCGGGGGCACGTTTCCATGTGCAGTTGCCACATCGACCTTATTATGGAATAAAGCCTCTCATCTCTTCAAGGACCTGCGGGAGCTTTCTGGGAATGGGGATGCGAGATGAAAATCAAGACCGACTGCTGGTTCAAGAATGTTTGGCTGGATCGGAAGCGGCCTGGAATGAGTTTTACTCTCGCTTCGTTGGACTCATAAGGAGCGTTGTCAGGCGACAGGCGGGGCTATCCATTGCGGACGTAGAGGATTTTACTCAGTCCACCTTCCTGGCGCTTGCAACCTCTTTGAATAATTACGATTACATGCATTCTTTAGCGCGTTTCGTCTGCGTGGTCGCACAGAGAGTACTAATAGATGAGTACCGAAGAACAAAGGCCGCAAAGAGAGACGCGGAAACAGAGAGCGTGGAACACCATGACGGCAGCGATGAAGGGACCAGGATGGTTCAATCGGAGCTTGAGTCCCCGGATCACCAGATGGAAAAGGCTCAACTTATATCTCATCTCAGGGGCGCGTTAGGAGGATTGGATCCCAGGTGTCGGGAACTTATTCATCTCAGGTATTATGATGAATTACCTTTCAGCGAGATCGCTGCCATCGTAGGATTAACAGAGAACACCTTGACCGTTCAGACCAGGCGATGCTTGGAAAAACTAAAGACCGTGTACAAGGATATTGAAACCAGGGGAACCTCGCGGTGAAGAAACCCAACCCACCAACATCCTCGGAACACCCGGACGCTCTTCTCCTTCCGTACGTGGAGGATACGATCACTCCCGCGGAGAAAGCCGATGTTGAAGAGCACCTGAGCACGTGCGACCAATGCGCGTTGCGTGCGGAAGAGCTTCGAGAAACGATAGCTGCTTTGAAACAGAACAAGCAGGCATTCTGCCCGGAACCGTGGGAACTTTATGACTTCGCTCAGAGTGGCGATGACCCCCACGGCGTTATTTCGCTCCATGTCGAGAATTGCCCTTTGTGCTCGGAGGATCTGCGCGCATGGAAAACCGCGCTACCTGGGGAGCCAATGCCCGTGGAGCTATGGAGTCGCCTGAAAGAACGCCTCCCTCAATCGCCCCCGAAAAAGATTCATTCCAAAGGCTCAAGATGGGCGCAAACGATCTGGGAGAGTCTTGCGCGGTTCTGGAAGGCTCCTGCTATGGCGGCGGGTGCTGTCGCTGCTGTGCTGATGCTGGTGGTAGTCTTTTACCAGGTACCTATGGAGCCAATAGCCCCCATATCGAAGTCGCTTCCACATAAAACGGCGTTCTTGGTGTTGTTTAAGGATTTCAAGGATCCGGCAGTTCAACAACAAATTGAATCGCTCTATGAAGCTATTAATGCATCCCCAGAGTTGAAAGATCGTTACAGCATCGTGCCGCCCACTGAAACGTCGGAAGTCATCAATCGCGGAAAGGCTCCCTTAGACGATAGATCCGCAATGATCGACGGGCTGAAGAGAAACTTGAATGTTTCCCGTGCCCTGGTTGTTACTGTCTTTCCGTCGGCGAACGAATTAGCCTTCCGAGTTGAGCTTATTGATACTATCGACGGCAAGATCCTCCAGACCCAAGCGGACGAGAAAATACAACAGGGTGAACTTGCAGCGCGCGTTCGTTCTGATGTCCTAAACATGCTGCTTGAGCCGAATAATAAGCCATAACGGCTCTTTCCAATACGTTACGCCCTGCCTCCGACACGGGAACCAGCTGTGGCAAACGGTGTCCTAAAACTCAATGTTTGCCTTTGACCAACCTATCCGATTTTACATAGAAACAAAAAATGTGGCCATCCAGGCTCCAAATATTGTTTATAGCGCGCAGTGCTCCGGAGGGATAATTCCATGCACACGACACTCGGTCTGGGAGATCAGAAGTTCGGAGACAAGCTGACCAAGAGAGCATCTTTTAAGATCGCAGCCGTTTTTCTCATGGCTCTGATTTTGTTCCATCCACTCTCACCCTCGGCGGAGGCTGCTGCTCTTGCCA
>JBKQMK010000428.1:0-15950 GCA_052146735.1 Desulfomonilaceae bacterium
ATTTGCAGAGTGGGTATCAGCCCATGAGGATAGGGTCAGAAACATAATCTGCAATACGCCTGAATTCAGAGCCACTCCATACTGTGGGGTTGGGTACAACTGATTGTTGAGGATGTTAAGTGACCGAGAGGGCGATTTGGGGAGAATCGCCTTTTTTGTGACTGGGAAAGAATTTCCTGATATTTGTGAACCGCAGAAAATATCACAAACTTGATCCATAAATCTGCTGATTGGTAACATGATGGGAAATCCCCGAATCGAGTCTTTGATCGCGGCGTTTTATCACGACCCGTTGACCGAATTCCTTTTGCCGGAAGAAGAATCCCGAGCCAAGCGGCTTTCCACAGGAATAGAGTTTCTTTTGGGATTATCATCAAGCACCTCACCTGGAGTGCCGGAACCACAAATAGGGCGTGTGCAGGGGTGATCGGTGTGGCTTCACCAGAAGAGTATCCGCCCCCTTTTTTTCACTTGATGGTTATGTTAACCAAACTGATTCTGAAATCGCTATCTTTTACCCCCTACCGTGCGATGGAACAATGGTTACACATCTTTCGTAAGTTCGATAAGATACGCCCTCGCCAGCCTCATTGGTACATCCTGGTCCTGGGAGTGCATCCTGATCACCAGGGAAAAGGAATGGGTGGAGAACTGCTCAGGAAGGTGCTTCAGAGGGCGGAAGAGGATAGAGTTGCCGTTTATCTGGAGAGTTCCAATCCCAAAAATTTGGATTTTTATCGGAAGTATGGATTTGAGCTGACGGCGGAAATCGTTCCAGTTGCTGGCTGTCCACCCATCTGGGGGCTGCTCAGGGAACCGGAATCCTACGAGGAGGCTTCGTAAAGCCCGAAAATTTCGTCATCGAAATTTGTGCTCCAGCTTATTTTTACCGGCTCAATGCATGGATTCCGCACGCAGGTATTTGGTCCGTTTGACCCAAAGGAAAAACGAATGCCGTGGTTCAATTTGCCGACTCAGTGCCTAGCCCGTCGTTTCCAGACGCCTGAGCATCTCCAGGAACTTCTCCCTCAGATCCGGTTCAATGTATGAGCAGCAGCGGAGGGTTCCTGGATATGTGTGAGACGAGTTAATCAGGGCAGTCGAATGTCAACTCGGGTTGACACGGCGCACCGCCTGCCCTGGGCATCCCTTATCTGAATCCTTCGGAACAGTAAGAGATGATATTGGCACGGGTTGCCCAGCCAAAGATGGCAAACAGTTGGACTATATTCTGATGGTATTGTCCGCAAATTTTCTTGTCCAACAGAGGCTATGGTGTCAATGTGATCCGAACGTACTGGGGCTGAAATTCTTCTTAGAGGCGGGGTGGTGAGGCATGGAAATCATCAGCAGCTTCGTTGATTTCGTCGGCAACAATTTCAAGGAGATAGCGGCGGGCGTAGCTGTTATAGTCGCCATTGCCGGTGCGTTGGTCTGGCTCTTTAAGTGGTTCCAGGATAAACGTGACAGCGACAAGATTTACAAGTTTCTTCGTAGGTCCGCGAAAGAAAGGGGCTGGGCATTCCGAACAACGCATGCAATCTCATCGGCTGCAAAGATTTCAGGAAACAGGGTTTCCTTACTGTGCAATCGAGACAAAAGAATCAAAAGGAATGACAAAGAAAAAGAGTCGTGGAGGCTCATTCCGTAGGAAAACCGTTGAAGGAGGTCAATTCTACCATCCTTGCTCATCAGGCACTTCTCTCCAACTCCTTGAGCAGCTCCAGAAACTTTTCCCTCACGTCCGGTTCGAGATTAGGTCATTGAGCAATGGCTTGAAATGACAAGATATCTTATCTCATAGTTTTACCGTCCTCATACCCTGTCCGCCGGAGCTCTCCCGATGCGTCGGGAGAGTTAAAATCAAAACGAAATTGCATCAATTCTTCTGAACAGCTTTCCTCTGCTGGCCTTTGGCAGCGATTATCCCGAAGCAGTCCGGTAGCCAGTCACAAAAATGGCTCTTCGCGTAAGTGCGTACCTGACTTGACCACTGAAAGAGAACATGATTTCTGGCTGTAATTAATGACACCTCTCATAGATGATAGCCCATAACGTAAATTCCTGATCGCCATACTGGCTGCTTGAATCCTTCGGATCTGTCCTGCATCTAAGGCTGTTAGATGAATTGTCTTAAGAGCGGGTGTAACCATCCGCAGCAGGAGGAGGCAAGTCAAATGCCCAGCACATGGTTTATTCTAGCGTTGGTGGTAAGTGGGGTAGTTGCTGCTTTAATTGTGGCAACTGCGGGTCCCGCTTTGGCGAGCGGGTCGTGTGCATCTTCGTACAGGACTTGTACGGTGAGTTGCAATGGCGACAATCAATGCGTGCATAATTGTATTAACGCATACGCATCGTGCAACGCCCAACAAGGTATCATTCTGAGTCCGCCCAAAAACCAACCAACCGGCCACCTCCAACAAAAGGCAAAGATGGGCTGGTCCCCCGTAAAGCCCTTCGGCAGATAAGCAACCTGTCAGTGGTGGGTTGCAGCCGATAGCTGGAGTCGGCATCAATCAATCTGGCGACGGCAGTGGCTCCGGCACTACGACCATCTACCGTTGTCACGTCGGCCACGGAAAACACTGATGTAAGGGGTCTTTTTACTTCAGCCAAGATTCGCACTTACGCGAAGAACCGAAAAAATAGACTTCACAAAAGAGCCCCATTCCGTCACGCACCTCTTCAAACTTGAGTTCCTTCTGATCTTCCCACCTGCTTGCTAATTTTATGGCCGAAAAGATTGCGGTATTTTCCCCCTGGTCCTATATGAGAGACAACGCGGATTGACCGCCAAACATATACGGCGCCGGGAGAAGCCAACAAATCTCTCAAATCGGGTTAGAAAAGAGGCCGGATGCTAAGGGAAAAAAGAAGAGCAAGAGTAGCGTTCAGATGTCATAAAGACTTGCTCAACCAAATTAAGCAAACGGCGGCCGTATGCAACATGACCATGTCGTGTCTCATTGTTAGGATATTGTCAGATAGGCTTTTGCAGCCGTGATCTGAGGAGAATGTCAGACACGATCCAACTTGCGATCATTTGGCAGAAATTCTACGTCTTTTGGATCAAATCGAGGATTAGGAGAACTCGCGATGTTTGACAAAATAATCCAAGGACATCCTGATATTGGCCGAATTTTTGACGATTAAGGAAGGAAGGGAACCGGGGGTAGAGGCCAAAACCCTCGGCTTTTCGTTGTCGTGAAGCCTTCCCTTCCTCAGCCGATCATTTCCGGATTGTCAAGGCAAAGAGTGCTACCCATCCCCTGGCAGAGCAAAGGTGGTGGCACGAGCAATCAACAAAAGAAAGAGGCATAAGAACACCCATGCAGCAATGGCTAATAAGACACACGCAAGGAAAGGCGCCGTTACTGTATTTAAGTGCGAGTGCTGTGGCCTTTGGCATATAGCATCTGCGAAATGCTGAACAGGAGCCAAACTGTGTTTTTTTGGGGTTTTTCCAAAAAATGAGAGCGGCTAAAGAAATGGAAATATGAGCGATTTTGGCCGTGGTGAGCATAGGGGTTTTTGGCGTAGCATACTCGACATACAAAATCCTCGAGAAGGGATAGCAAATGAACCCCAAAGAGAAAATCGCCCACACAATACCCCTGCTGAGAGAAGCTCACAAACACAAAGACAGATCGCTCATGAACGACCTAAGCGTCTCTCTGGCGAACCACCATGACCTGTGAGTCACAACGGAAGATGAAAATACCTTTCAGAAAAGAACCATGGCATCCTCGATAAAAGAAAACATATAGAATGGGGGGTTGCCATGGCCAAGAAAGAAGATACCAGAGTGATAGAGGTATTGCATCCGATTTGCTGCGGTCTGGATGTTCACAAGGAGACGGTAGCTGCATGTTTGATCGTGCAGACATCCACAGGTGAGCGCATTGAGCACCGCGAATTCGGCACTTTCACCCATGAGTTGAGAATGTTGAAACAGTGGTTGCTCGACAACGAATGTCCCGTGGTTGCCATAGAGAGTACCGGCGTTTACTGGCGCCCCGTCTTCAACGTCTTGGAGGGCTCTATTCAGGTGATTTTGGTCAATGCACGCCACACCAAGCATATGCCCGGTCGCAAGACCGACATGTCCGACAGCAAATGGCTTGCAGGCCTTTTGAGACATGGACTGGTAAGGGGGAGCTTCATACCGGGAAAGGAAGTCCGACAGTGGCGTGACTGGTGCCGCCAAAGGAAGACCCTCGTCGATACGGTGAGCGACTTTAAGAGGCGCGTCCACAAGACGCTGGAGATGGCAAATATTAAGATCGACTCTGTGCTCAGCGACCTCTTCGGAGCCACAGGCTGGAACCTGATCCAGTTGCTGATGAAAGACAGTCCCATTACCCTCGACGACGTCGGGGATTGTTTGAGAGGGAGCCTGGCCAGGAAGGACAGGAAACAAAAAGCGGCTCAACTCCACGATGCAATTCAAGGGTTCTTCGGCGATCATGAACGCGAAGTTTTGCAGCCCTTCCTGAGAATCATAGGTGCTCTCGAGAATGAGATTGCCCTTATAGAGGTGCGTCTCCAAAGAGTCTTTGCCCCATACCAGAATCTGATCCAGCGAATAGACCCGGTTCCGGGAATCGCATACGTGGCGGCTTGGGCCATTCTTGCTGAGGTAGGCCCCACCCTTGAGGGATTCCGCACTGTTCAAGCATTCTGCTCCTGGTGTGGACTCAGTCCGGGAAATCACGAAAGCGCAGGGAAGAGAAAGAACACAAGGAGCCCCGTCCGCAACAAGATGATAAAGACCGTCCTCATCGAAGTTGCCTGGGCAGCTATCAAAAACAAGAAGTCCTATTACCGGGACAAATATTTCCGCCTCAAAGGCCGCTTGGGGTCCAAGAAAGCCATCGTAGCGATTGCCCACCGCATTGCAAAGGCACTGTTTCACATAATAAAGCACGGCGCAGAGTTCAAAGATTTGGGGAAGGATTACCTCTCCCTTCTTCATGCCAACAGGAGATACGAATACCTCCAACGTGAAGCCAAAGTAATCGGATACAAGCTCGTTGCCGTACCTGTTTGACAACATCAATTCAGTCCACTCAACCCAAGGCCGACGGCTTAATGAAGCCTCCGAGCGAGGCGAACATGGTCACTCGTCAGCGAGCACAACAGACTGTAGGCCCCCGCGGGACCACGTAGGTAAAACTTCAACTATCCGCTGACCAACAACACCTGACTCCTCCGAGGTCTTGACACATGCTTCACCTCAACCATCAGCAGAATTCACCTGACCCCTCACGCCGTGCTCCGCCCGAAAGCCCAATCCCCCGTACACCCCACCGGGTATTTTCAGGTAAACGCCGGGTCCGGGGTGACGGTGGGGGGGACCGGCCATGGTGTCCCAAATTGGGACACTGCCCTATCCCTTGGGACGTCGCTTTTTCATCAGTTGTACAGTATATAGCACTGAGAAGCGAAACCTGCATACGCCATTTGTGCCGAGCAAGTCTCTCCTTCAAAACATCGTCGCGGGGCATCCGCTTTGCGGAGCATGTCCGGTGTCTTCGATCCTAATTATTCGGAGCGCAACCGAGACTTTTGGGTGATTGCTTTTAGGATTTGACAGACTCGCCTGAGGGCAGGGCGACTGGGCTGGCAGGAGATCATGAGGCGTCATGAACGGTGTCAAACAGTATAAAATGGAAAGCGAAGACCTATCAAAGCTCAAAATTGCCCCGGATGAAAGATGGTCTCCTAAGAAAAGAAAGTCGAGGCTTCCGGCATGGTGGGTCATTCCCGCTGTCCTTGCCGCCTTCACTCTCGCTTACCTAGCATGGTCCGGTCGGCTCACGCCGGCTGTCGATGTGAAGACGGCCAAAGTCGCGCGGATGTTTGCATCACGTGCACTGACAACTCTGAACGCCAGCGGCTACGTTGTGGCCCAACGCAAAGCCGCTGTTTCCTCGAAGGCCACGGGGCGGCTGGAGCATCTCTACGTGGAAGAAGGAAAGGTGGTCAAACAAGGAGACATTGTGGCCACTCTGGAAAATCAGGATCTCAAGGCAACACTTGATGAGGCTCGCGCCAATGTTAAGGTGGCACGAGCCGCCCTGGACACTGCCGAAGCAGAGTTGCAGGACGCGACGCTCAATTTCAACCGCCAAAAGGCCCTGCGGGAAACAGGATCTGTGTCGGTCCAATCTTTCGATGCCGCGGAGGCCCGGTACAGAAAAGCCATCGCCGGGATAGCTTCCGCCCGCTTTGGAGTTGACCGCACAAAAGCTTCCGTGGAGGTGGCTGAAGTCAATCTCGAATACTCTCTGATTCGCGCTCCTTTTGACGGGGTGATCCTAACCAAGAATGCCGACGAGGGCGAAATAGTAGCCCCTTTTGGAGCGGCCACTAATGCCAAAGCTGCAGTGGCTACCATGGCCGATTTGAGGTCGCTCATGGTGGAGGTGGACGTGGCCGAGTCCAGTCTGGAAAAGGTTAAGGTGGACGGGACAGCTGAAATTCGTCTTGATGCTTTTCCCAACGATCGCTTCCCTGGCACGGTTCACATGATTGTACCCACCGCAGACCGCTCCAAGGCGACAGTTCTGACCAAGGTGAAGTTCAATCAGCTCGATCCGCGGGTCCTCCCCGAAATGAGTGCTAAAGCAGCGTTCCTGTCGAGACCGTTGAAAGAGGATGAAGAGAAACCGTTCCTCGGCATTCCACTGTCGACAGTCAAGAAAGCCGGCAAACAGGACATTGTGTTCAGGATCAACAGTGGCGTTGCGCATTCAGTGTTAGTGAGGGTGGGTAGAACTTGGGACGATACTGTGGAAATCCTTTCAGGACTCAATGAAGGAGACACGGTTGTGCTCAGTCCTGATGAGCGTTTGGAAAGCGGCCGGCGGGTCAACGTGAGGGAATGAACGGGCAAAAGTCAGATTCAGTACCGCTGGTTCTCATTGAGGGGCTGAGCAAGTCTTACAAGCGGGGAGACCAGGAAATCCCCGTTCTGAGAAATATGTCTCTAAGGGTGGCACCTGGCGAATTTCTGGCTCTTATGGGCCCCTCCGGATCTGGAAAGACAACCCTGTTGAACCTCATCGCGGGCATAGACAGACCCGATCAGGGGATCCTGAAGATTGCCGGCGTGGATATATCTGAACTGGGGGAATCGGAGCTTAGCGCCTGGAGAGCTTCTCATGTGGGCTTTATATTCCAGTTTTACAATCTCATTCCGGTCCTCAGCGCATTTGAAAACGTACAGCTTCCGCTTCTGTTGACCTCTCTGAGCCGCAGAGACCGAAAAAGCCACGCTATGGCCGCGCTGGACGCTGTGGGACTTTCCGACAGAGTGGACCACTACCCTTCCCAATTGTCAGGTGGACAACAACAAAGAGTGGCCATCGCCCGTGCGCTTGTCACGGATCCCGTCCTCCTCGTGGCCGACGAGCCGACCGGCGATCTGGATAAGAAATCCGCTTCGGACGTACTTAGCCTGCTGGGACAGCTCAACGAGGCCTTCCACAAAACCATCGTGATGGTAACCCACGATCCTCGTGCAGCGAAAAAGTCAAAACGAATTTTGTTTCTCGACAAGGGAGTGCTGGCGAATTCTCTAAGGAATGAAATGTGATGAAATTGGTAGCAGGAGGTGCGCGAACAGGCTGCCCTTATATCGGTAGGCCAAGAAGCATGTAGTCATCGTGCAAAAGTAAGGGGTCTACCGACAAGATGCCGTCGCTGCTGACCTAAGGCCATTGGACACTGCTTATGTCAGTTTGCTGTCAAACAATGAATGAACCGCTACAGCAACCACAGACCTGACAAAGCGAAAAGCCTTGGTAACAATGTTTCGAGCATTTTCATTCTTTGTTGTAGCGCCTTACAGCACGGGAGTCGGCATAACCGGCCAACTACAACTCCTTGTGGCGGGCTATGTTTTTGAAGTATTCATCCTGATTTAGTGTAAGCAAATCTTCCAGGAGCCCTGTTTCGCCGGTGATCCTTTCAATTTGATCGGCAAAAAATTGTCTCAGCACTCTGTTTTGTCCCGCCATCCTTCGATCTTTATTCTTATAAAATGCCTTTAGATAAACATGTATTCGTGCGTAGCAGTTCTCGAGATGATCCAGGTCTTCGCGCACCATCTGCTCGTAGATTTCTTCTCTGGGCATGTCGGGATTTTCTTGCAGCATTAACCACTTTTCCCGTATATGGTCGCTCTTCGATATAATGTGTGAAACGTACTGATTTATTTCATCGAAGGTGCCGTCGTCAGCCAACACCTGAAGTATGTTGTCCTGGGATCCGGGCCGTTTTCCTTTTGGGCCGCCGGATACGCCCTCAGAACGGTCTTCCGAGTCTTTCCACAATTCCGAATCGCCGGCGGACTTGGCAACAGCAAGCTTATCCAGTTTTCTTTGTACTGTCTGTCTCATGAAAGCGGGGGACCGCTCAACAAATCTTCGGAGTTGATTACCGTACAGTGTCGATAGAATGCGATAACCAACGTCCATCGAGCTATTAAGCATCGAAAAGACGGCCACCGTTCGGCGATCTTCCAGTGACACCAATTGCAGCATAATCTGCTGCACCGTAGGAGTAAGGTAGAATTTGACCGTCTTGCCATTATCCCTCAACTTTTTCGCGTAGATACGGAAGATGTCTTCCGGGGCGTCCGCGCGGACTTCAAACTGGAACCCTACCATGAGACGCCCCTTCTCGCTCAGAACCTTCGCGGCGCCCGCGTCGTTTATACGGCTCTTTTCCAGTATGAATAATTCGCGTAGGCGATTGCCCCGGAGCGCATTAGTGGTGAATGAATCAAGGCGGCTCAGGGCCTGTTCAATGATAGCGGCATACTTGTCGTCTATGGTCAGATCGGGGATGATCTGTATGGCATAACTGGTCGACTTCATGTGCCTTTATGCTGGTCCCGCAACTATCACGCCCCCTGGGGTTCAGGATCCTTCCTAGGGTCCCTACGCAAGAAGTCGTTCATACGGATTACCTTGTCATCACCGGGGAGGGAAGTTTTGGAGTCGTCTTTGCCTTCTATGGTCTCTACCAGATGTTTTAGATCTGGGTCTCTGGCGAGGGCTTCATTTATCTTCCGGTCCAGTTCAATGGATTTCTGATTCAAGGATTCTACTGAGCAGAGCATTCCGACAGCCTTACTCAGGATGGAAACCAGCTTCGCCACGACTCGGGGGCTCTTCTGGAGATAGGCCGGCACATGTCCCCACAGGCTCACCGCTGCCACTGAGGCTTCTGAACATGCTCGTATCAGATAGGAATGGATACTCACAGGACCGTAGTATTCGGCAGCACGAATGCCCTGTTCGAGCTCGATGACTCCTGCTACGGCAGCGGGAGTAGAGCCTACGACTGTAATGAGAACCGGACCTGAATGTGAAATCGTATCCTGGAGCCCTCCGATGGTGTAAAATTGTTGGATGTTTAGTTTGCGCATGACGTCCAGAACACCGTTCGCATAACCCTGCCAGTTGAAATGGGGCTCCCGTGCCAGCAGAAAGACCAAATCATGGTCTCCCTCAATATTGCTCCAGTAAGTCAGCTCGGAAACCATCGGCTCCAACTCATGAATGATCCCGTCCTCGATCTGAGCCACGGGGCGCTCGGCCGTGTAATGAACAAAAGGCTCGTCGCTAATTGTTGCGGCTGTTTTCGGCTGCAGTGTTTCGATCAAAAACTGAAGTGTACCGCTGGAGACACCTCCGGCGTCCGACCACCCTCGGAATCCCGCCACCATGATTGGGGCTTTCAATTGGGGGATCTTGTGCCAATCTACAGCCGACCATGACTGGTCGTTGTCGAACATTTTTGTTAGCCCCTCCAGCCGAATTTCATTGTAACCCCCTTACACTGTTCAGATCAAGCTTAGATGTGGTTGCCGGAAGGTTGCCTCAACCGATTGGGGAAATTTTATCGGGAGCCGGAACGTACCTCGTTCTTGCCGTACTCTTCCAAATCGAGGGTCACATGTTGATATCCCAGTTCTTTAAACTTCGCCAGTATTTCTTGTCTAAGATCGTCTCGGGCGAGGATTAGGGAGAGGCCGGAGCTGTCTGTGACGATCCGCGCTAAGGTCTGGTGATGGCGCAATCGAACTGTAACCAGACCGCATTCTTTCAGAAACGACTCGCCCCGACGAACCATCTCAAGGGCTTCCAAAGTAATCGACTGCCCAATGGGAATGCGGGTAGCCAGGCAAGGCTGCGCACTTTTTTCTGCCAAGTCCGAAAAGCCGGCTTTTCTCAGGAGACCTCTGACGTCCTCTTTGCCAATGCCGGCCTCGGCCAGTGGACTTAATATACCTAGTTCCGCCAAGGCGCGCATCCCGGGGCGATCCTCCGGCACATCATCGCTTTGGGTGCCGTCGAATATGACGGAGCCGGGAACCTGTTCCGATAACTGTTTCATAAGAGTGTAGCGGATGCGCTTGCACCGATAGCAGCGATCCCAGGGGTTGCTCATGAACTCCGAGTCGTCACATTCGCTCGTGGGGACGACTAGATGTCTTATACCCAGGTCTGACGCGAATCTTCTCGCTAATTCCTCTTCTTCCGGAATAGAAGTGGGAGACGTCGCAGTTACGGCCGTGATTCGGTCCGGTCCAAGGGTCTGGACGCTTTCCCAAAGGAGCAGACTTGAATCCACTCCGCCGGAAAATCCAACAAACACTCGCCCGCCACGCGCTTTAGCTAACGTTTCGCGGATGATTTCTCGGAGCCGCCGCTCCTTCTGTGCGACAAAAGTCTTTTCCCAAGCTTTCATTCATCACCATCCTCGACGGGCTTAATCTTTAGTACTCGGTTTCATAAGTTCGGTGAGGTATTTCGGAAATCTTTGGTAGGACAAGCAAGACGCCTGTCCTACCAATACCGTAGTCTCGAATCCTCTTTTATTGCCTCGAGTTCAAGGATACCTCACCCGAATTACGACCTAGACCGCTTAGGCCCCTTCGGTCAAATCGTTGAACCTATTTTATCCATCCTCCTCCGATGACTCTATCTCCCGAATAGAAGACCGCGGCCTGACCCGAAGCGATTCCGGATTGGGGTTCGTCAAACTCAAGTTCCGTACTACCCCCGCAGAAGTTGACCACGGTCGAAGGCACAGCCTTTGCCGTCGAACGCACCTTCACGCGGAACCGTTCACCTACGGATAGGCTGGACGACACTAACAGATTCATCCCTCCCACACGCAACCTCGCCACAAATGTCTCGTTCTTCGTCCCCACCACAATTGTCTGCGTGCTCGGATCTATTCGAATCACGTAATGAGGCTTCGGCCCGCAAATCCCTAGGCCCCTTCGTTGTCCAACGGTATAACCTGTTATTCCTTTATGTTGCCCCAGGATGTTTCCTTGCAGATCCACTATATTGCCCGAGCAGGGCTCTATTCCGTGAGACGAGAGAAAGCCTCGATAATCGCCGTCAGGTATGAAACAGAGCTCTTGAGACTCCCCGGATTGCCAAACTGACACGCTCACGCTCTTTAGGAATTCTCTGACCCGGGTCTTTGTGAGATCTCCCAGCGGAAAGAGCACCTTCTTGAGCATGTCTCTGGTCAGCATGAACAGAAAATATGATTGATCTTTACCTCTGTCCCTCCCCACCAGTAGAGAGGGTTCCTCAGATGTTCCTGTGACGCGCGCGTAGTGCCCCGTGGCTATCTTTTCGCTGCCTAAAGCTAGTGCGCGGTCGAGCAGGAAGCCTAGCTTGATGAATCGATTGCAAATCGGGCAGGGCGATGGGGTAAGACCTTGAGAATAGTTTTCAAGAAAAGGTCTTACGACAAGTTCGGAGAACTGCCTGGACAGATCCACCAGGCGAATGGGAATGCCGATCTCGTGTGCGGCTCTTTGTGCGGCTAACCAGGTAGCCTCGGATTGCGGGTGCAGGCGCATGTGGAGGCCCGTCACGTCATGTCCCTCCCTTTTCAAAAGAAGGGCTACGGCCGTGCTGTCCATTCCGCCGCTCATGGCTACAGCCACTCGCATCTATGGATCTCCTTTGGGCAAGCCGTGAGGTACTGACCTATGCATTCAATTTCGCAAGGAAAATTAGGATTATCTCCAAATATGTCATTCCGAGCGGAGCGAAACAATCTGCGGTGAGATGGGCGTACCTCCCATCGTCATTCCCGCGAAACACGGGATTTCACTCCTCGCAATGACAGGGGCGGCGACAAGCCCCGGATAACTGAATGTTAGGTACCGTCTGCCCGCCGAAATCTTTCGGCGCTCCCTAGGCCACACTCATCTCCCTATCGGTTAGGTCCTCGGGTCGCGGGGGCTTGATAAGAATATGGGTTCGGATTGGGCTGCTGAATAGACCGAGGATCTTCCCGTGGGTTCAGGTTCTGCTGATGCGGCCGATTCAAACCGGCGCGTGGCGGCTGGGGATTGCCCATCGACGGACGGACCGGAGCTTCTGCCTCTGAAACGTATCCGGCGGGGGCAGCAGGGCCCGCGCTTAGATCGCCGGGAGGAGGCTGCCGCTGCTCCCCTGGACGGACGGATGGCGTCCCCTGGAAAGGAGGGGCCTCTTCTGGAAACAAGTTTCTGCCATCCATGGGATGAGCTGGCGCTGTGGTCCCCGGTTGCATTGGGTACGGCGCGGGCTGCGGCTGACCAGGCTGCTGATAGCCGTACGCGGCCTGGTCGGGTGGTAGGCCGGGTAAAGGCACCCTGTACGCTGCTAGGGTTTCGGGCGTATCAAGCGGGCACAAGACAAGTGTCCTGCCGGCAAAAGGCGTGTACACCGGCTCTCGGACCATTTTGGGGGAGAATCCCTCCGAGGGACTTCCCGTGAACGTGAGCATTTCCGCGAAAGTTACATCCGGCGGAACGGGAAACTCTTTCTCCGGCCTATTTCCCAGAACCTCTCTCATAAAGTACCCCCAAACGGGAAGAGCGGCTCTGGCCCCTTCCTCCCGACTTCCCAGGGGTCTCTTTTCATCGAATCCTACCCAAACCCCGGCAGTGAAATCGGGGCTGAACCCGACGAACCAGGTATCCTCAGCGTTGTTGGTGGTGCCGGTCTTGCCCGCCAAGTCCCTGCGTTTTACATATTGGGCCATTCGAGCGCCAGTCCCTTGCCTCACGCCGCCCTGGAGAATCGACGTCATAATGTACGCGGTTTGCGGAGACATGGCGGCGCGAACCCTTTTTGCAGGCTGAGTTGAGGTCCCCTCCGCGGGGGCAAGTGTCTGAGACGCTTTCTGTTTGGTTCCGTCATTTCGATGTCGGCCCCGAGGGTTGGCCTGCTCGTCAGCCTGCATTGAGTCATCTTCAGCTACTTGATAGCCTTGGGGTCCTGTATGTGCCACCGGAACGGTCCTGAACTCTTCCCGGGGGACCGGCCGCGGAATTTCAGAATCGTCCAGCAACGGGATTTCAGTGTTGTCTTCCAGGACATTGCCGTACCGATCCTCTATGCGTTTGACGAGAACAGGCTCGACATGGATCCCGCTATTCGGGAAGACCGTGTAGGCCGATGTCAATTGAAAGAGGCTTACTTCTGAGGTCCCTAGACTGAGGGAGAGATTTCGACCCAGAGGCGATCCAATTCCCATTCTCTCAGCCATTTCGATGACAGAGTCAAAACCCACGTCCATCAGTATCTTTATCGTGCAAATGTTGCGGGAAAGCTCCAAAGCGCGGCGCAAGCTTAGCGGCCCCAAGAAGCTACCGCCGGCATTCCTCGGTTCCCATATCTCGTCCTCTTTTTCGAGTTCCACCTCTATTTGTTCGTCCACAATTATCGTTGCCGGACTGTAACTCTTCTCTTCGAGAGCTACTGAATAGATGATCGGTTTAAATGAACTTCCCGGCTGGCGCTTTCCCTGAGTTGCTCTGTTAAATTGAAAGTGCTCTCCGGTTGCGCCCCCCACCAGGGCGCGGACGTACCCGGTCCGATTTTCTATTGCAACCAGAGCACCCTGGAGCTTCGGATCGTTATCCGGAATAAACAGGGGCGTCTCATCTACGAACCCGCCGAATCTGAGCGCCAACACATGGCCGACTTTGTAAACAGGATTGCGCTCGTCGACGCGCACAATTCCTCTCATACGTTTGCTCAGCGCAACGTGAAGCTCAATTTCTTTGTTCTTCCGCGTAACCACTTTTACCACAACACCTTGATAGATTTTGCCTTCTTGCAGCTCGGGGGTGCTTCGCTTTTGAAGCAGGTCGGCAATCTCTTCCTGGGGAACGGTCCTTAGAATGGCCAGATGTTTCTGACGGCCTCTTACCTCCGCCAGACCTTTCTCCATAGCTTCCAGGGCCTTGCGCTGATAATCGATCCTGCACGTCGTGAACACCTTCAGCCCTTCGTTAAGGAGTTTATCCTCACCGTACTTGCTTATGATGTAGCGCCTAACGGCTTCTGCAAAGTCCGGCACTAGATCAAACGGTCGGGACACCTCCCTTTTGAAATGGAGCTGCTCAGTTTTGGCCTTTTGGAACTCTTCTTCGTTTATGAACCCCGCTCGCAACATACGTGCCAGCACTGTTGCCTGCTTTTGTCGGGCGACTTCCTCGTTCTTAAATGGATTGAAACGCGCCGGCCCCGCCACCAATCCGGCAATTAGTGCGGCCTCCGCGATAGTCAGGTGCTCCATCGGCTTGTCAAAGTAACATCGGGCTGCCGCCTCCACTCCATAGGAGCCTTCACCGAGATAGATTTCATTGAGGTAAACATGGAGGATCTTTTGTTTTCCCCAGACTTTCTCCAGTTGCATAGCCAGGATAATCTCCCTGATTTTTCGTGAGAACCTTCGTTCCCGGCTGAGGAGAAAGTTCCGGGTAACTTGCATGGTGATCGTGCTCCCACCCTGTGTAATCCTCCCGGCCCTTAGGTTACGGATCATGGCCCGTGCCAAGCCTCCCCAATCAACACCGGAATGTTCAAAAAACCTCCCGTCTTCTGAGGCAAGAAATGCGTTGATCACGTGAGGCGGTATCTGTGCAAGATCGACGACGAACCGCTTCTGCTTATAAAAAATTCCGATTACCGTGCCGTCATCAGCATAGAATGTGGATACGGTCCTCGGCTGGTACGAGGCCAATTCAGGAATTTCCGGAAGGTTACGTGAGAAAACTATATAAGTGCCCAGAGCAGCGCCAGCCATAAAGACAGGGATTTCAAGAACCACTATTAGAGGAATAAGAAAGAATACTGTAAACAATAACCTGCGGACAAGCGCTTTGCCGATCATGATCATCCTAACTGTGGAATGCTGAGGTTCATTCTCCGGAGCCCATTATAATGTAGTGGGTCAGAAATGTCTTTACGTCAGAGGGGCGAGTGGCGCTCACCTTACATGGGCGTCAAAATAAGCACTCATTACCGCCCCTTTGTTCAGAGGGGCACGTCATTCCCGCGAAGGCGGGAATGCAGTCTTAGGAACTAATGAACTCGTACAGATCTTTCCAGTCCGGGTTGTTTTCTTCTATCAGCCTTAACTTCCATGCTCTTTTCCATTTCTTGATCTGCTTTTCTCTTGTGATCGCGCTTTCAGCGGTATCATGAACTTCAAAATGGATGAGCCTCTCTACACCGTATTTCTTGGTAAAGCCATCTACAAGGCCCTGTTTATGCTGCCAAATCCTCTGTGTCAGATTGGACGTCACTCCAGTATATAGCGTGCCGTTGCGCTGACTTGCCAAGATGTAGACGTAAAACTGCTTAGCCACTGCGACCCTTTCTGGATTCCCGCCTCCGCGGGAATGACGGGTTCGTGTCTCTGGCCCTCGTGCTGGGGATAGCCACCAACTTTCAAAATCCTTTGTTGTCGCACAGATATCTCCGGTACTTGTTCATACCGGGACACTACTGTCCGGTTTACTTTGATGTGATATCGGTATGTTAGGGCATTGCATTTTCCACTGTGACCTATGACAGTTTGTGTGGTTAAATCATATCAGTCAGTTACGCACCTAAAGTTAACGAAAG
>JBKQMK010000429.1:0-14849 GCA_052146735.1 Desulfomonilaceae bacterium
ATGAAGGAGACTAAGATGGCTATAGAGACAATTTTTGCGATAGTGATGCTAGCGTTGGCTGTGGTGCTATTCGGCAGTATTCTGTTGGTCAGGAACAGGCGCAGAGAAAGTGCAGATACATCGTTCGGATTCAAGGATTGCTACGACCTTTGCCTGAACGATCCCAAGCGGGAGGAGGCTTCCCGCTCCTGTACTACAGAGTGTTTTTCCTACGGTGGAGCATAGGCGGGATCGGGCAAACCGGCTTGACGGCCTTTGATAGCAGTTGGCAATCAAAGAGGTAAGAACGGGGGAACCTTCTTGTTATAAGGTCCTCCCCGATTCATACCGCTCTAAATGCGAATCTGGCCGGGGAGATTCGTGCCTCAACTACGCCAGGCCATAGAGTGCGTTTTCGCCCAATTCTTCTTCGATGCGAAGCAGCTGATTATATTTGGCGATGCGATCTGTCCGTGAGGCTGATCCGGTTTTGATCTGACCGGTTCCCAGCCCTACCACAAGGTCCGATATCGTGGTGTCTTCCGTCTCGCCGCTCCTGTGGGATACTACGGAGGTGTAACGCGAACTGGTGGCCATGTTCACAGCGTCGATGGTCTCGGTAAGGGTCCCTATCTGATTCAGCTTTATCAAGATGGAATTGGCCACTCCAAGCTCGATACCCTTTGCCAACAGCTCGATATTGGTAACAAAAATGTCGTCGCCGACAATTTGTATGCGGGAAGCCAACTTCTCCGTGAGGAGTTGCCAGCCTTCCCAGTCATTCTCATCCAAGCCGTCTTCCAGTGAAAATATGGGATAGCGGTCAACAAGATCCTCGTAGAAGTCCACCATTTCCGCAGCAGTTTTCTTCGAGCCCTCCGCTGCCAGATTGTAGAGCCCATTCTCGTAAAAAGAGCTGGCCGCTGAATCAAGCGCTATGTATATATCCTGGCCTGGAACGTACCCGGCTTCCTCGATTGCTCTGACGATCACTTGCAAAGCCTCTTCGTTTGATTGGAGACTCGGCGCGAAACCTCCTTCGTCGCCCACCGCGGTGTTCAGACCCTGCCCCTTGAGGACCTTCTTCAGCGTATGGAATACTTCCGCACCCATTCGGAGGCCCTCTCTGAAGCTGGGAGCGCCAAGTGGCATGACCATAAATTCTTGGATATCCACATTATTATCTGCGTGGGCGCCTCCGTTGAGGATATTCATCATGGGGACCGGCAGCCTTCGAGCGCCAACTCCGCCAAGATAACGGTATAGCGGCGTCCCCAATTCAGCTGCACAAGCCTTAGCAGCAGCCAAGCTTACTCCCAGAATAGCATTGGCGCCGAGCTTGCCCTTGTTAGGCGTCCCATCCAGGCCTATAAGCATCCGATCCAATCCTTGCTGGTCAAAGGCGTCCATTCCCAAAATCGAGGGCCGGATTTCTTGCATGACGTTTTCAACGGCCTGGAGCACGCCTTTGCCCAAGTACCGCTGGGGGTCGCCATCCCGCAACTCCACAGCTTCGTTCTCACCGGTGGACGCGCCCGAAGGGATCGCGGCTCGTCCCATGGCGTATCCGTCCAGGATCACGTCCACTTCGATGGTGGGATTGCCTCGGGAATCCAATATCTCGCGAGCTTTTACCTCAGTGATATCAAATCTCATTGGGTACCTCCTTAGTGTGTTTGAAATAGATTTTGCAGGCCCAGCTTGCCTCGAGCCAGCGAAATACGATTCATTCAATCGGCCGGTGGGGTCCTTCGGCAGACGGTTCCGGTCACAATGATCTTACACCAAAACGAACCCGTGCGGCGCGATTTTAGCTTGCTCCCCCGCATCCGATGGACAAAGTTGACCTTAACCGTTTGCTTGCGGCAGCTTTGGGATGTTATGGTGAAGACATTTAAGGCTGTTGCAAGAACCTGAGATCCATTGATGCGCGGGAGGCGCAAACTTGATTAATAAGAAGATCCTCGTCATCGGAGGGGCCGGATACGTTGGATCCCACTTCACGTTATACGCCGTGAATTCCGGATTCGAGGTCACGGTGCTGGACAATCTCTCGACGGGGCATCTGTCTGCCTTGCGAGGCGCCGATTTTGTCAAGGGTGATCTGAATGAGCCCGCCCTACTCCAGGAGCACCTTTCCAGAAACGGATACGCTGCTATTTTCCATTTTGCTGCAAGCTGCCTTGTCGGTGAATCGGTTTCAAATCCAGCGCAATACTATCAAAACAATGTGGTCGCGGCTTTTAATATGCTTGAAGCGATGCGGGCCACAAGCCACGACCGGCTGATTTTTTCTTCAAGTTGCGCGGTGTACGGTACACCATCGGTCCTCCCTCTGAAGGAGGATCATCCGAAGAACCCGATTTCCCCGTATGGCCGCACAAAACTCGCGATAGAGTGGATGCTCGAAGACTACCAGCGGGCTTATAATATCCGCTCCGCAAGCCTCAGGTACTTCAATGCCGCCGGTTGCGAACCGGGGGACGGGCTCGGAGAGGATCATCGACCCGAAACCCATCTCATCCCGAATATCGTGCGATACGCGCTCAAGCTGGACAAAAGGCTCGTCATCTTTGGAAACGATTATCCGACGCCTGACGGGACCTGCGTGCGGGATTACATCCATGTGACGGATCTGGCGGAAGCCCACATCAAGGCCATGCAAAAGCTCGATGACGATCCCCTTATACAGTTGAACCTGGGGACAGGTTCCGGGTTTTCCAACCTTGAACTGGTGGATGCGGTCAGTTGTGCCGCAGACGTGAAACTAAGACCGGAAATAGGACCCCGACGGCCCGGCGACCCACCTGAACTGGTCGCGGACCCGGGAGCGGCGCAGAGGCTGCTGGACTGGCGTCCGTCAAGGTCTGACATCAGCGACATTGTGACTGAAGTCTTGCAATGGGTGTCTGTTCATTCTGACGGCTATTCGGGATGAAGCAATACGTGTGACCAAAAGGTTGAGGATTCTGAGAGAAAAATGGCTATTATTCTTGTAACCGGCAGCGCAGGTTTTATTGGCTTTCATTTGGCAAAGGCCCTGTTGGCAGCCGGCGAAACCGTGATAGGCTTGGATAACTTCAACTCTTATTATGCACCGGAATTGAAGCGGGCCCGAACTGAGATCCTTTCAGCGAAAAAGAATTTCTTCGCTGTCGAGAAGGATCTCACGGACCGCCAGGCGGTCGAGCGGTGCTTCAAGGAGTTTTCGCCCGAAGTGGTATGCCATTTGGCTGCACAGGCAGGCGTGAGGTATTCGCTCAAAAATCCTCATGCTTACCAGCAATCCAATCTGGAAGGGTTCGTGAATCTCATCGAAGAGGCGCGTCTGCTGCGTGTGAAACGGTTCGTGTACGCATCCAGCTCCAGCGTATACGGTGGAAACACCAAAATGCCCTATTCTGAAGACGACCCGGTTAATACGCCTGTAAGCCTCTACGCGGCCACCAAAAGAGCCAACGAACTTATGGCTTACACGTATACTCACCTCTGGGGCCTTCAGACAGTCGGACTGAGATTCTTCACAGTCTATGGGTCCTGGGGAAGACCGGATATGGCATATTGGTCTTTCCTGGAGGCAATTCTAAACTCTGAACCGATCAGGGTTTACAACTACGGGAAAAATAGGAGGGACTTCACTTACATCGACGACATCATTCCCGGTGCGACGGCTGCCCTATATGAGGACAACCTTCCAACGTACGAGATAATAAACCTCGGGAACAACCACCCTGTGGAACTGATGGATTTTATACACGCTTTAGAAGATCTGTCAGGACAGACCGCCATAAAGGAAATGGTGCCGCCTCAGCCGGGAGACGTGGTTGCCACCTACGCAGATATCAGTAAAGCCAAAGCCGTGCTGGGCTTTTCTCCTAAGACATCCATGCAAGAGGGCCTCAAACATTTTGTGAGATGGTATCTGGATCATCCGGAACTGATGCGAACCGTGAGACAGTTTCGGTTATCGAAGTCAGGATGAGCCTACGTGGCCTCACCCTCAAGCCTGGCCCGCTTTCGCGGGCCAGGGGCAGCTTAATCCCGTCGAGCAACCTTTGCTTGTCCAAATGCGGCTTACGCGGCTTTCTTCATTCTCACATATTCGCAGGCTCGGTTTACCTCATCCTTGAAAGTCTCGTAGTCCACTTCCAAGCCGTTGAGGTACGCGCTCCATCCCGCGCTGGATTTGGCATAGTGCACCGCGTCCTCAATCTCTTCATCTGTCGCGCCGTTCAGTTTCGCAATAGCTGTGTGACAGAACACGCAGTACCGGCACTTCGTGACCGCCGAAATTCCAAGACCAATAAGCTCCTTATATTTGTTTGGTATGTGCCCTTCATCGAATTACCCCATCTTGAAAAGCTTCCATTCCAGTTCCAAGGAGGAATCAGGAACCTCCTTGAAAAAGCTCGGGACTGACCCGAACATGTCTTCAATCTCCTTGTAAACTTCGTGTCGGCTCATGGACTTTCCCGCCTTCATTTACTTTGTGACGCGATGGGTTCAGACCTTTTGTCCGCTCCTCCCGGTTATTCTGGCGCGTGCAGCGGCCAGTTTTCGGCCCGATTTCAGCCTTGGCGGCTCGCGGCATTCCTCAGCACCCGGGGCGTCCAGCTTTCATCGGGTCTTGATGCAAACTTAAGCTTGGAGGATTCGGGAAGATCTAAATGTGCAGTTCCGAAACAAAAACCCGGCCTGTGTGACCGGGTTTCTTATGTCCTTTTGGTGCCGAAGAGGAGACTCGAACTCCTACAGGCTTACGCCCACCAGACCCTGAACCTGGCGCGTCTACCAGTTCCGCCACTTCGGCTATATTAGCATTCTTGCATTACCTCGGAAGAGTGTCAATAGGAAAAGCGGCCCGCTACGCGCTATCGGTGACGTTGACATCTCAGAGAAGATTCTTCAAACGCCGCAAACGAGTCCAGGAGATCTCGTTCGTTGAACACTTCGAATGTGAGCACACCTTGAAAGCACCGGCACAGCGACTCCACTACCGGGTCCAACTTCTCCGCTGACATAAGAGAAAGGCGCTTGTGGTCGCGTTCCGCTACACCGTGGATGTGAACAACCCGCGCTCGGGACAGCCATCGGTCTAGAACGGGGAGCGGGTCCAACTTCTGTTTCCAAAGGTGCCCTACATCGATGCAACAAGAGACAGGCATTTTATCCAGGATTGAACCGAGCATTATCGGCGACTGGTGCTCCAGATTCTCCACGCAAATCTGCTCAGGACGCCGCACCTCATCGCAGATAATCTCCAAAGATCGTAAAGAGTTGTCCATCCAGCGCTTCATTTCATCAAGGGACATCTGGGCTTTACCTTCAAGATGCACGATGAACCCGTGGGGCAAAAGCCCTTCTGTACTTCGAATGACCTGTACGGCCTTGTCTACAGACGGCTGCTCATCTGCCAGGCCCAGCCCAAGCGGCAAGTGCACTGTATAGGTCATATCGTGCTCGGCACCCAGTGAGTTTAGTTCAGCTATTGTGTCATCATCGGGGAGGCCGTTTGAGCCCTCATCGAGTTCGAATATGACTAGCTCCACGTCTTGCACCTTGCCGGCCAGCCGGCGAACATTAGTGATGATGTCAGCCGGATAAATGTAAGACGTGGTCCCCAATCTCATGACATTCACCTTACACAAGCGATCAAGAGAAAAAGGGTTTCCGAGAATTCGCAGATCGCGCCCAAAACATCACCGTTGATGGTCTGAAGTCTCGAATCAGCGAAACGCCTGAACCACATTGCCCCGAGATAAGCGCCCGCGGCTGCCAAAATCCCGGTCCACCCGGCGATTACCGTTGGGACAAGGCCAATAATAGCTGCCCATCGCACTGCACTCCAATCCAGCCCGGATAGAAACAGCGCGGCCATTCCTTCACCGCGATGCCGCGAACCGTAAGCCGCGAGCACCATAATGCCCCTACCCACGACGGGAGCGAGGAACAGGGTAGAGACGCTCAAGTCCTCGAGGGCAATAGACGCTACTTTCACTGCAAGTAGCAGAATGAGTGCAACCGCTCCAAAAGTCCCCAGGCGAGAATCCTTCATAATAATGAATCTGCGTTCCGGGGTTACCGATGCGGCGAGCGCGTCCCAGCAGTCGGTCCATCCATCCAGGTGCAATCCGCCTGTCAAAAAGATCCACAGTCCCACAGTCAATATCGCCGCAATAAAAGAGGGGAAATGCGCGGCAAAAATCAGATGGGCGATTACAAGAAGGGCGCCTATTATAGCGCCCACCAGCGGGAAGGCCCACGCGGATCTACCCACTTCGGTCAAATCCGCGGTCTGACCTCCGCGAGTTTTAAAGACAGTGAGGAATCCCAAGGCAGTTTCAAGGGCTTTGAGCATATTTTCACCGGAAATTGTTCACCGCATAGATCGTAGAGAACGCAGAGGCAAATTCTATTTCAAATTATCTACAAGACGGCGCATTTCGCGTCTCCATTCATACGCAAGCCAGCAGCCGTACGTTGACTTCAGCAGACCTTGACTGAGGTCGCGATTAACTCCAATGGCCGCGCCCACCACCGTTTCCGTGTTGCTGTTCGAGTCTCTTCATATCTCTGCGATCTCTGCGGTGAATGACTATCAATCATGGATTTATGGTAGTCACGTAAACGAATTTGCCGTCTTTCACCTTGTCTATAACCATGGCTTTAATAGCGTTTCCATCTGGCTTCATCGTGATCTTGCCCGTCACGCCGTCGAAGTCCTTGGTGTTCAACAGGGCTTCACGGATTTTTCCAGATTCAGCCGAGCCCGCTCTCTTGATCGCATCCAGAATGATCAAATAGGCATCCGCTGCCATGGCCGTGAAGGCGTCCGGCTCTTTGTTTGGATTCTCAGCCTCAAAGATCTGCAGGAACTTTTTGCCGGCTTCGCTGGTTATCATGTCCTTATGAAAATGAGTCGTAAAATATATATCTTCTACTGCGCTGCCGCCGAGTTCCAGCAATTCAGGCGCCTGCAATCCATCCCCTCCAAGGATCGGGACATTCAGTTCCATATCCCTCGCCTGCTTGGCCAAGAGCGCGCACTCGGTGTAATAAATCGGGGCACAAATTACGTCAGGCTTTGCCGCCTTGACGGTGCTCAACTGAGGCGTGAAGTCTCGGTCACCGCTTTTGAACTTGGTTTCCGATACGATCTGTCCCCCGCCATCAACGAACTCCTTCTTGAAAAAGGTGGCGAGGCCGACCGAATAATCCTGGGACATATCGTAGATCAGCGCAGCGGTCTTGGCTTTGAGCTGGTCGCGAGCAAGTTTGGCGAGGATACGCCCTTGATCCGTGTCGATAAAGCAAACGCGAAAGACGTATTTCTTCCCTTGAGTTACAATGGGGTTCGTAGCGGTGGGGGAAACCATCGGAACCTTGCTTCTTTCAGCAATATCTGAACCTGCGATGGTATTTCCGGAGATCATCTCTCCGATTATGGCGCAGACCTTCTCCTTTTCAACTAGCCGTGAAACAGCGTTGGCAGATTCAACTTTGTCGGACTTGGTGTCTGCCAGCTTGACGTCCACCGGCCTTCCCAGGACTTCGGGCTGCATTTTCTTGGCAATGGTAATGCCCGTCCACCCCATTTGACCGTATGAGGCGACACCGCCCGTCATGGAAAGGTAGGCACCCAGAACTATGGGCTCGGCAGCCCCTGCCGGGGAATCCAATGCCATGGATGCCATCAGAAGCACGCACAGAAATCTCAACATCTAACACCTCCGGACGTTGATTGAGAGACCAGTTTATATAGGAAAGACCACTAATTTGAAAAGCTTTTCGTGATATCGGAAATGAAGCGCCTGACGATAGGGGGACACTGGGTTTATACAAGAAGGTCCTCTCCGCTTGGTCCTGATTTCAAAGCAAACGTCACGGCGCTGCCTGTCTGTCAATCATCACCGGCTGTATGCCACTGGCAGAATAGCCGAGTCGTCCTCCTCGCGATGGCATGATCACGGATCGATTCGTCCGGAGAATGAGAAACGCAATGGTTCCTACCAGCAGAGCGGAATTGATGCCCAGCGCCAGAAAAGTCGCCTCACTTCCCCACATGGTGTCAACCCAACCCAGGATCTTTACTGCCAGGGCGCCCACGCCGAAAGTTAGTATAAACTTCATTCCAAACGCGGAGTGGTGGAGACGCTTGGGGGCCAGCGCTGCCACCAGCGTGTTCTCCGTGGCCTGCGACCCCAGGAGGAAAAAGAAGTAGACACCGCCGAAGGTCGCCAAGGGGAGGTTTTGCGTGAAGGCCATGAGTAGGGCAGCGGGCAAGCAAAAAAGGTGAAAGACCAGGTAGGTGTAGCGAACATCAAAACGCTCCCCAGCATGGCCTCCAATATACTGGCCCAGCATGCCCACCATGTAAATTACCGCTGCCACGGATGTGGCGAAGAGGTTGCCGGAAATGTCCCTGTTTAACGCTGCTGACACGGCCTGAAGAAGGGCCTGGCTCTTTAGCTCGATGTAAGCAGGAAGTATCACGCTGGAGCCTGTGTATGATATACCGGCCAACATGGTGGCGACCAAAAGTATGATGAAAGCCCCAAGCAGTCCGTTGCCGTTCTCCATGGGGATCTTCTCCTTGTGCTGAGGCTTGGCCAAAGGCAATAACGCAGGCAGTGCCATCCCCACCAGGTTTATCGTTCCCACGAGAAAGTATGCAGCACGGGGGCCCCAGGCCCAGTTGACGATTCCGGTCGCCGCGGGAGCAACCACCAATCCCAGTCCCCCGAACATCGCGTTGTAGCCCATTGCCACGTTCAGGCGCTTGACCCCTTTGGATATGAGCCCCATGCCGATGGGGTGACCTATGCCGGAAAACAGTCCCAAACAGCCCAACGATAACCACAACTTCTCGGGATCTTCGATCCAAAACGCCGCGGCAAAGCCGCTTATGCCGGCACCGAGAAACATCAGAAGCATCAACGACCGGCCGCCCCACCGATCCGCCGCTATTCCCCAAGGTAGAGCGCTGACTCCGAAAAGCAGGTACTGAAGGAAAGACAGTTGCAGCACCTGCGCCAAATCCATTTTTAGGATGCCCGCGAGTGGCAAGACCAGTGCAGGAAAGACGAGCAGATTGTAGTGGCACATGAAGTGCCCGAAATTGGCGACAAGAAGGATTCGGCGTTCTTCGGATTGCAAAATAGTGGTCTCCGGTCATAGACGTTCCGTTTGGACCAGCCTGATTGTCATCTTATCTCTTCTACATTTGCAAGTCGATCCTAAGGAGTGGTTACTGCCGGGTTCCGATTGACGGTGGCAGCCTAATGCATATAATAATACTGTATATTAATTCAAGTGGGGACTTAATCACCCCGGGGAGGTCAATGATGGCAAGTAAAATTGGGTGGGAAACCAGTATGGACAAGGCCCTGTCGCGGGCCAAAGCCGAAGGAAAGCAGGTATTACTCGACTTTTTCAACCCCGGCTGAATCGGTTGTCAACAAATGGATGCGGTTACGTATCCGGATGAAGGAGTGGGGAAGTTTATTGAAGATAACACGATTCCTCTCCGAGTGGCATTTGATCACAAACCTCTTGCCGTGGATTTCAAGGTCAAATGGACTCCCACACTGATCACCCTCGATCCTGACGGCATCGAACATCACCGCACCGTCGGTTTTCTAGGACCCGAAGAACTGATCGCGTCTCTGATGCTTGGCATTGGCAAGTCTCATTTCGAACGGGAAGAATTCGATAAGGCGATTTCAATGTTCAGCTTGCTGCTCGAAAGGTATCCCCAGAGCGATTCCACTCCTGAGGCGATCTTCCTGCGAGGCGTCTCTATGTATAAGAGCACCCATGATCCCAAACCGCTTCGGGCATCGTATGACAAGTTGACCGCGGAGTACCCCGACAACGAGTGGACCAAACGGGCGTATCCGTACAGGCTCATCAACTGACGCAAGACCGTAACTGACAGGCGGTCACAAAACCTCAAACAAAAGACTCGATGTAGTCCGTCGGATTTGTAGGGGCACGGCATGCCGTGCCCTTGCCTATTGAAACGGCGGAGTTCAGTGGCTCCCCGAAATTAAGCGTCACAGCTCTTCAAGTTGTTCACCTTGCGGGCGCTGGCAACGACTTGAACCCCGCGAGTGTGCGTTTGAACCCCAATGGCCTAAAATCGATACTGTTACTTTCTGCCAGTTCTTTACCGCATGTTGAGACTTGGACGGCAAACCATCAGAAAACGGAAAATTTTCGGCTCTTCTTAAGGACTCTCACGGCATGTCGGGGAATTATTACACGCGCTGTCCCCGATGGATGTAATCTGCCCACCTCTTTTGCATAACAGCCCGATAATAGAGGCGGAGTTAATTTTTGGGCAGTTAATACCCATTTTGCTACTCGCTTCATGCGAGTAATTCGCGAAGCGGCGACGCTCGAACGCCACAAGTAACTTCCTTATTTTACAAGCCAAACCATAATGCTGCCTTGATTTGTCTGTGCTTGGCATGAGACTTGCTCATGCAATCGTGAAAGCAAAGAGGCACGCGAATCGGGGAGGGTGCAGCCACACCCAATACCAGCCCGACAAAAGGAGGCTGAATAGGGGAACGCCTTCAGGAGCCTACAGTTTAGCGGTGGGGGAGCGAATTCATCGTTGGGCCTGTCTTCGTGACAACATGGAGATGGGAAGGCAGCACGATAGTTAGGACGATGATGCAGGGTCATGGTTGGAGAGTGCCGATCCGATCAATGGGATCCGGTTGCCGGCCATGAAATTGGAAGAATGGTGATCGCGCGGGGGGCGGTTTTTTCGAGTTGAATTGATGTGCGGTGCTGCCGGCTCATACACGGCCCGTTGCACAGGCTCTTCGGGGCGTCACCGAAGGGTGATCCCGGAGAGCCACTTAAAACTGTTCCCTTTCAGCCTTGAGAGGGGCGTGCTCGTGCTTAGCAATAGATAGGAGATGGGACTGATGTCTGATCCACTGGGTTCTGAGCTTGATGCCGCAGCCAAGAGCGGACATCTCTTCAAAGTGAAAGAGCTTTTGGCGCAGGGCGCTGACGTAAATTTCCGGAACAATTACGGAGCGACGCCCTTGATAGAGGCTTCCCTGCGGGGCAATCACTCGACGGCCAGGATCCTTTTGGAACACGGTGCGGATGTCGGCACCGCAGATACCGTCTTTGGCGCAACTGCACTGAATTTCGCGGCCCTGACCGGCCAAGCTGAAGTGGCGGCGCTTCTCCTCAAATGGGGAGCCGACGTTAATGCTAAGGATTTCGATGGTAGGACAGCTTTATTTGAGGCTGCTCTCGGAGGGCACGCCGGAGTAGTGGCCCTCCTCTTGGAAAAGGGGGCCGACATCCATGTGACGGACATTGGCGGCCGGACTGCTTTGACGGAAGCCAATGTATGGCAAGAAGCAGAAGTGGTTAAATTGCTGACAGAAAGGGGCGCCTATGATAACGCCGCCGCGTGAGAATTGCTTGGCGGAAGATTGAGTCCCTTGATACACGCGGCCCAATTGCTATTTTAAGGGCGTCCATCATAATTGTTTGAGGGCCACTGATGCTTCAACTAATAGGGCGATCTCTCGAGAGATCGCCCTATGTTTTTGTGGTCGCCTGGGCTTCTTCTTAATGCCGCCTGCCGTATTAGTGGAAGATAGCGGACGCGAAGCTGACGAAAGAGTTCCGATCATCTACGCAAGCGTAGTCCAGGGCCAGCATACGACCTTCCGAGGCATCCATGCAGTGGAACATGGTCGTGATGGGTGAAAAACCGCAGATTCGCCTTGAGTCATTCTCGTGAACAATCTGTTGAATAAAGCCACCCAGGTCCAAGCTTTCGAGGGATGAGAGCAACCGCGCGTCCTTTTCGAGGGCCTCAGAGATCGTTCCCTGGTGCGGAGTGAATGAGTCCCCGTAGCGGGGACCGACATGATCGAGGTCGGCGCTTGCAATAAAACACACAGATCGGGAACTTCGCCGACAGACTTCCTTCAAGCCGTTACAGAATTCCTCAACTGCCTCCCTTTGGCTCTTGAAGGGGCCGTCATCATTAAAGAACTGGTGTGACAGGGAGCATAAAATGGGGACAATCGTGAATGGATGCCGGCCGCCGAAAAGATATTGCAGGAAGATGACCTGGAATTCGATCACGTGTTCGGTAGCGTGTAGGATCTCTTCGGACGCGGGATCTCGGCCCAATGTTGAAGAAAGCGCGCTGAGAAACTCCCTGTTTGTGGTCACTCTTCCTAGAGGCGTTTCAAAATCGAGTGTGGTCGCGGTGAAGAGTCCCGCCACGCCTCCGTGGCCGGTGCCCAGGATCACGTAAATGTCAGATGGTTGGCCTGCTGCCAGAGCATGGTAAGCCGCGGCAAAACATCGGCCTCCCGCTCGTATGTCAATGTGAGGCGCGATCAATCCCACCGGCCGCCGACCTTCGGAAAAGAATGCGGGCAATCCCGGTCCGCTGTCACCGGTGAAGAAGGCCGTCAACTCATCGCGCAAGGTCTCCGGATCCGCGCTATAACTTGTTCCGGCGTGTGAAGCGGGTCTGAAGGGCATATTTCGGTACTCGGCCACTTTGTTCTCAACTGCTTGCCTGAACCGATCGCCTTCGAGAAGGTACGCTTCATCAAGTTTTTCTACAACTTTCCTTATGTCCTCAAGGAAAACGAGTCGCCCGCTTCTTCGAGTGAGTTCCGCCTGAATATCGCGAAGTGAGCGCCGACCGTCAAACATTGCCACCACGGGCACAGCGTCTCGCCCGATACAGATCATCTCTTCCCTGAGTTGTAGCGGGTCTTTCAGTCCGATGAGGGGCCTGCCCTCCAAGACCAAGTGAATGGTGTCCACATTGCGAAGTTTAGGCTTAGAGTCGGAATCAAGTGGGCTCGTCAATTCTGGTCCTCAACGAATTTTCTTCAATTTTTGGCCTTTGGCAACAGTGGCGTTTCGATGAAGCGGGTGGGACCCGTGTCCGTCGAGGTGCAAATACAGTGGCCCCCGCACGCCGCCATACCCCGCGGGTCCGCGAGGCTTAGACACCGGAGAGCCCCTACACTAGAGATTTATCCCTCGATAAAGGGCCGCAATCGCTTGCTTCGTGAAGGGTGGCGCAGCTTCTTCAACGCTTTGGCTTCTATCTGACGAATTCGCTCCCGCGTCACGTCAAAATCCTGCCCCACTTCTTCGAGGGTATGATCAGCCCGTTCGCCGATACCAAAGCGCATGCGCAGTACTTTTTCTTCTCTCGGAGTAAGAGTGGCTAGGACCTTCCGCGTTTGTTCGGTGAGGCTCATTCCCACCACGGCATCGGACGGCGAGAGGATTTTCTTATCTTCGATGAAGTCTCCAAGATGCGAATCCTCTTCCTCTCCAATCGGTGTTTCAAGGGAGATTGGTTCCTTGGCTATTTTGAGAACTTTGCGAACTTTCTCGAGCGGGAACTCCATTTTTTCGGCAATCTCTTCGGGTGTGGGTTCACGGCCGTATTCTTGAACCAGATATCTCGAGGTCCTAATGAGCTTGTTGATCGTTTCGATCATGTGCACAGGAATACGTATGGTCCTGGCCTGGTCTGCGATAGCCCTTGTGATCGCCTGGCGAATCCACCATGTCGCGTAAGTGCTGAACTTGTAGCCGCGCTGGTACTCGAATTTGTCCACAGCCTTCATCAGGCCGATGTTTCCTTCCTGAATCAGGTCAAGGAATTGGAGTCCCCGGTTCGTGTACTTCTTAGCTATGCTGACAACAAGGCGCAGGTTTGCCTGGACCAGTTCGCTCTTAGCCCTGCGAGCCAAATATTCCCCCTCCTCGCACAGGGTCAGGGCCTCCTTCAGATTCGCCTCATCCACACCCGCCTCGGTCTGCAGTTTGTCTACTTTTCGCAGGCCGCTTTCAAGTTTCCGGTCGAGGTCCATGATTTTCTGGGGGGACAAGTTTGTGTATTTCTTGAGAGGCTTCCTCTCTTCGATGAGGCCCTTGAGGAACCCTAGCCGTTCTCGAGCCTTCTCGGCGGGAGTTTTCAGCTCGTACTCCACAGCTCGCAACTCATCCCGTGCAGCTTCCAGTTTTTGGACCAAGAACTTGAGTTTACCGGCTATGTGCTCGATCATATTAGCATTGAGATTGATATTCTTCAGGCATGTCACAACTTGGTCCCGACAAGATCCCAAGTCCTGGTCGAGTTGTGCGATGATTCCACGCTCTCCGCCGGATAGCAGTGCAGTACGCTTCTCCTCGAGAGCGTGGTACTTTGCGTCGAACTCTTTCATTTCCTCGATGAGCTTCAGGACCTTCTCCACATGGGAGGAGTCATCCCCATCAGGCATCTCTTCTTCTTCAAAGCCTCGGATCACTTCCTTGAGGCGTATGGTCCCTTTTTGCAGCTTGTCCCCGAGAGCCAAGACCTCTTTAATTGTCACAGGGCAGCCGATGATTACGCTGAATACCTGCTGCTCGCCCTGTTCGATCCTTTTGGCGATCTCTACCTCGCCCTCTCGGGTGAGGAGGGAGACGCAACCCATTTCGTGAAGGTACATCTTGACCGGGTCATTGCCTCGGACTACGGCTTCAGGATCCGCTGCAAGCTCTTCTTCATCTTCGTCTTCAGGCTTATCTTCATCGAGCTTCCGGGATTTCTTTTCAGAGATAGGGATCTTCTTTTCAGACGCGACGAGCTCCACGTTGTAGTCAGCCATCATCTTCATGAGAAGCTCATCTATCTGGGCCGCGCCTACGACCTGAGCGGGCATAAGTTCGTTGATTTCATCGTAGGTGACGTATTTCTTGCTTTTGGCCAGATCAAAAAGATCTTTGAATTCCGGTGTTGTCTTCGCATCAGCCATTAAGCGATTTCTCCTTGTGCAGATGTTTTGGGTCTATTTGTGCAAACG
>JBKQMK010000430.1:0-10170 GCA_052146735.1 Desulfomonilaceae bacterium
TCTCGCTCGATGAGTTCGGGCCGGAGGCGCACTTCATGAGGGTGGGTGGGCTGGTGGAGGTCATCGCCCAGGAGTGGAAGGTGCACCCCGAGAACCTGGCCCGAATCCTCGAGCAGTACCCACGCGACGGATTCACCGCGGAGGCACTCCAGCTCGTGCAGCGGGAGGTGAAACAGAACCCCGGCGGTCGCTTTGCGTGCCTCAACCCTTTGTTCCCTATGATGGTGAGGCGAACGAGCTTCAGCAAAGAGACTTAGCGACGTTGACCCAAGGAGGGAAGAGATGAGGAAGCAAGTGAAGGTGAAAAACCCGGATATCCGAAACTTTTTCAAATTTCGTTGGTGTTCCCCAGGGTAAATTAAGCGTTAGGCATGTTCGTCGCGTAAAATGAAGGGAGAGGTCCATGACAGAAACGATCATCCGATTTGCCGATTTGCTGCTGGTTACTCTTCTCGTCAGAGCCAGTTATTGAACGCAACGCGTCGCAATAGCCAGTGCAGCCTAACCCCCGCTTCCAGCCGACGTCCCGTGCCTTAACCTCTCTTGAAAAGGTTTTCCAGCCTCTGAGCCAGCATCAGGTCACCGGAAACTCTCAGCTTTCCGGAAAAGAAAGCTGCTTGGCCTGACAATTTGCCGGTCATCATATCAACAAAATCGTTGCTCGCCATACTGAAGGTAACATTTGGGCCGTTGTGGCTACCCTCAACGACTTGGCATTGTTGATCCTTCACCACCAGATGCCATTGACCGGCTTCTTCTCCAGAGATGTCGAATTGAAAAATCGCATCCAGCCCTGCTGCGGCATCAGGATTGAAATGTTGCGGCATAGAGTCCAGGATTTCTTTGACGGTTTCCGCCATGCAACGGCTCCTTTCTTGATCATTCTCAAGGCTTAACTGCTCAGGCAATATTAGCCGAACGCAGTCATCAAAAACAACTACGTTTTCCACAACTTTAGTGCCTTGGGCCGAAGAGCATCGTACCGATTCTGACCAAGGTGGCCCCCTCTTCCACCGCGACCTCGAAGTCGCCCGACATACCCATCGAAAGCTCATTCATATCCGGAGACAGTATACCTGAGCCTGTAAGCTTTTCTCTGAGTTCTCTGAGACGAGCGAAATACGGTCGTGCCCGGTCCGGATCGTCAAAGAATGGGGGCATGGTCATCATCCCGAGAAGCTTGAGTGAGGCGAGGTCTCGGATGCTCCCCGCCAGTCTCTCGACCTCCTTCTCGCCGATTCCCGACTTTTGCTCCTCCCCCGCCAGATTCAACTGAATCATGACCCCCATTATGCGATTCGCGGCCGCAGCATGGCGATTCAGGGCTTCCGCCAACTTCACGTCATCCACGGTCTGCACCACGTTGAAGACTTCCGCAGCCTTGGCGGCCTTATTTTTTTGGAGATGCCCGATCATGTGAAATTCTACTTCCGATGAGAGCTTTCCCGGTAATTCCCTGTATGCTTCCTGCAGATAATTGTGTCCGATGATTCGTATCCCTGCCGCCAAAACTTCCTCGATCTTTTCACGTCCTTGCCCCTTCGCGGCGGCTACTATGCGGACTTCTTCCGGCTTACGGCCTGCACGGGCCGCCGCTATTGCAATCTTATTGCCGATGAGAGCGAGGGTTTCAGATATCATGGTTTGCGATTGGCCTTCAAGAAGTCGAAAATGCCTAGTTCCTTCAAATCACGAGCAACCTCACAAATCGGAAGCCCTACCACATTGGTATACGATCCTGAAACGGTCTCCACGATTCCTGAACCGACTCCCTGAATAGCGTATGCGCCTGCTTTATCCATCGGTTCTCCAGTGTCTACGTAATCGGCTATCTCCTGGGCAGATAGTCCTCGGATGTGTACCCGGGACGTGACGTACCGCACTCTTCTTAACTCGGGAAAGCGTGCGTGGACAATCGCATATCCTGTGAATACCTCATGGGTCCTTCCAGCGAGCATGGCCAACATGGTCCGAGCCTCATCCTGATCACAGGGCTTCCCAAGGATGTCACCGTCTATGAGGACTATGGTGTCCGCGCCGAGTATCCACAGGTCGAGAATGCGCTGCGACACGTCCGTTGCTTTGGCAACGGCAAGCCTGGAGACGTGAGCCTGTGGAGTCTCCCCTGCCAAATGCGCCTCCGATACGTTGGAGGGTATCACTTGGAAACGAGCCCTCAGCCCCGCCAGCAAGTCCCTCCTCCTAGACGATGCGGATGCCAGGATGAGGTCCACTTTTGAGCCCTTCATACGGTCCTCCCGGTGAAAGCGTAGCTTAACGGATTATCTTGATGGAATAAAGTCATGATTGTGAGATTGACCGACCTCACCCAGGCAGACACGGGACGGGACGGGCGGTCATTTCATTCTGGACTCTCAGTAGGCAGCCTGCTAAAAAGACTGAGTCTAATTCACAGAATAAGGAGAGTATCTTGAAAGAGCACTTGTTTTTCATGGCCGCGCTGGCCGGATGCGTTGTATTTCTTGCCGCCGTAATTACCGAGGCCGGTCGAAACCTGACAACACCATCGGGCCTGAAAGTTGAAATCCTTCAAGAAGGGAACGGGCCGGTTCCGAACAAAGGGCAAACCGTAGTAGTTCACTACACTGGCACGCTTGAAAACGGCAAGAAGTTTGACAGCTCCAGGGACCGCGGAGAACCATTCAGCTTCGTTCTTGGCGCGGGCCAGGTCATTCGTGGATGGGACGAAGGGCTCGCATTGATGAACGTGGGGAGCAGGGCCCGACTCACTATACCGCCTCAACTGGGGTACGGCAGCAGCGGCGCGGGGAATGTGATCCCGCCCAACGCGACGCTTATATTTGACGTGGAATTGGTCGGAGTTAAATAGAACACTTAATGCCGGTACCGGGACGAGAGAATTTGCGGGGGAGGCTGTCTGCAACAAATAGCCTCCCCCGCAGCTCTTTTGCCACGTCGGAATAAGCGTGTCGCGCAAACATTACGTCAGGCGGATTTCACCAAGAGCCGCGAGATTCACTACAACTGAATTGGAAATACAGGAGAGAATGGATGGGTGATCTGTGGACCGCTACGATACTTGGAATAGTCGAGGGAATAACTGAATTTTTGCCCGTCTCGTCTACAGGGCACTTGATCGTGGCAGGTCACTTGCTTGATTTCACCGGGGAGAAGGCTTCTTGCTTCGAGGTGTTTATCCAACTTGGCGCAATTCTTGCCGTTGTGTGTCTCTATCATTACCGTTTTATCGCTCTAATACCGCGGAGAACGCAGCAGCCGGCCAATCCCGTCGGCTTTTCCGGATTCCGGGGGTTGATGCTGCTCGCTGTGACCACTTTGCCGGCGCTGGTGATAGGTTATTTTGCCCATCGGGCAATCAAAGCGTATCTCTTCGGGCCCATGACCGTGGCCTGGGCCCTGGGAATCGGCGGCATAGGTATACTCCTCGCAGAGAAATACAAGCCGGATTCCAATTTGGCGGACTTGGACGGCCTCAGCTACCGACAGGCTTTGGTGGTCGGTCTGTTTCAGTGCCTCGCCATGTGGCCCGGCATGTCACGGTCCGCTTGCACTATCGTAGGTGGATTGTTCAGCGGCCTTGATCGAAAGATCTCTGCCGAATACTCCTTCCTTGCAGCGGTTCCAGTCATGATGGCAGCCACTGTTTACGATCTGTACAAGGAATGGAGCTTTCTCCAGGCCTCAGACTTCAGTTTCTTCGCACTGGGTTTCGTCGTATCATTTGTTTTTGCCGCGGCCGCGGTGAAGACGTTTATTGCGCTCGTTCAGCGGTGGTCTCTTGCCCCGTACGCATGGTACCGAATAGCTATCGCTCCCATCATATATTTTGTGCTCGCGGGACACTGATCCAGACGCCCCGGCGGTCGGAGGCTTGTAGGTTGTGAATAGCAATAGTGACTTTGGGAAGGGCTTACTGAGTGAAAATGTTTGCAGGTGGGATAAACGCGGTCCCCATCAGTTCGGGCCTAACTGTCTAATGATCTAGGTCCTGGAATGATCATCACCGTTTCAACAGACGAGATTCAGGAAGACTCCTCCAACCGGGCGGGAATCTCTTGGTTAAACTGATCGCTGAACATGTCCGCGTATTTCAAGATCCAGTCAATGGCTGCATCCATGCCCAGATCTTTACCGGCCTTCTCGGACTCTATCCACTTATGCCGCTCTATTTCTCGGCTCTGAATCTCCAGATATGACTTCAAGTCCATTTCTGCACCTAAGAATCTGCGTTGTCGATATCTCCCTATTTGTGTAATATGTCCGTCCACTATCTATAGACACCCGCTTTCCGTCTGTCAAGTTTAATGTGTGGGTGAAGATCAGGGAACCGGAGGCTTTGAATGACCAATCCATTGCGAGCGATAAATGCGCTTGGCCAATCAGTCTGGTATGACAACTTGAGCCGAGATCTGCTGAAATCGGGTGAGCTGAGCAAAATGATAGAAGAGGATGGAGTTTCGGGCGTAACCTCCAATCCCACAATTTTTGAAAAAGCTATCGGTAGCGAGAGGATTTACGACAACGACCTGCATTTTCTCGTGGACACAGGTGCGGACGTGCCGGCAATATACGAAAGCCTGGTGGTGCAGGACATCCGTGATGCTGCCGATCTGTTGATGCCCACCCATGAGAAGACCGCGGGTGCGGATGGGTACGTGAGCTTGGAGGTATCCCCCGCGCTGGCCTATGATACGAACGGGACAATGGCCGAAGTGAGGCGCCTCTTTGCGCTGGTGAATCGCAAGAACCTGATGATCAAGGTCCCTGCCACACCAGAGGGGCTGTTCGCAGTAAAAGAGCTTATAGGTTCTGGGATCAACATCAATATCACTCTCATCTTTTCCCTTGAACAGTACCGCAATGTGGCGGAGGCGTATATCGAAGGGATGGAGAAGTGGGTCTCTGAGGGGGGAGATCCTAGAAAAGTGGCCTCGGTGGCATCTTTTTTTGTCAGTCGGGTTGACACCATGATTGATGAAAGGCTCCAGGAATTCGCGGACCCCAATTTGAAGACCATTGCTCCGACCCTGTTGGGCAAGGCCGGGACCGCCAATGCCAAACTGGCATATTCGCTCTATAAAGAACTCTTTCATGGAGACCGTTTCGCGGAACTGAAGGCAAGGGGGGCCAGACCCCAAAGAGTGCTCTGGGCCAGCACGAGCACCAAGAACCCCAATTACCCGGATACCTATTACGTGGACAACCTCCTGGGACCCGAAACAGTCAACACCATGCCGCCTGTGACTCTGCAAGCCTATCGAGACCATGGACAGGCAGTTCCTCACCTTCAAGAAGGTTTGGATGAGGCCCGTGATTTGTACCCACAATTGGAGACCCTGGGAATATACGTTGAGGACATCATGGATCGGCTTCTGGAAAACGGCGTAAAATCGTTCGCTGACTCCTTTGAAATGTTGATGGAAGGGATACGAACAAAGCGGACGCGTTTGCTGCGCGGCTGGGGACACAGATCCGCTTCGCTGGGGGAACTTCAGAAGCCGGTAGACGACATCCTTTTTCAGTTCGACAAAGACAAAGTCGCCGAAGGCATCTGGGCCGGTGACGTGTCGCTCTGGAGCGACGATCCGGAGAAACTGTCAATAATTAGCCAGAGACTCGGATGGCTCCAAGCGGTAGAAACGATGATGGGCGAAAAGCAGCGCCTCCGGGATTTTGCCGACGAGATCAGATCCGCGGGGTTCACTTGCGCAGTCTTGTTGGGAATGGGAGGCAGTAGTTTGGCGTCGGATGTTTTTATTTCCTGCTTCGGCCAAGCGGATGGGTATCTCGATTTAAGGGCGCTCGACAGTACCGTGCCGGCAGCGATCTTGGACCTGGAGCGCAGCGTAGACCTGGAGCATACGCTGTTCATTGTTTCCAGCAAGTCCGGCGGCACTATCGAGGTCCTTTCGCTGTACAAGTATTTTAGGTCACTGATGGAGCGGCTTTGGGGCGACGAAGCCGGCGCCCGTTTTATCGCCATCACCGATCCTGGGACCAGCCTCGGAAAGCTCGCGTCGGAGCACGGCTTCCGAAGGGTGTTTCTCAATCCGCCTGACATCGGCGGACGGTTCAGCGCGATCTCATATTTTGGACTGGTACCCGCGGCTCTCATAGGCACCGACCTCGATCGTCTCCTAATGAGGGCGTCTCAGTCTGTGGAAGCCTCCGGACCGGAAGTGCCCGCGTTGGAGAACGCTGGGAGTTGGCTCGGGGCTATCATTGCTCAGGCCTCTCTGGCGGGTCGCGACAAGTTGAGTTTTATCATCTCCGGTAAGATCAGGAGCTTCGGCTGCTGGCTTGAACAACTCATAGCGGAAAGCACGGGCAAGGAAGGCAAAGGAATTCTCCCCACAGATGGAACGCCAATAGGCGACCCGGGTTCTTACGGACGAGATCGGATCTTTGTATATCTCAGGATGGACGACGATCCGACTCACGACGTGGATGTATCAGCCATCGAACAATCGGGCCAGCCGGTGATCACTTTACGGCTGCACTCGCCGTACGATATCGGAAGGGAGATCTTCCGATGGGAATTTGCCACAGCTGTGGCCGGCATAGTTTTGAAGATCGACCCGTTTGATCAACCCGATGTTCAGGAGTCCAAGGATATTACGAAGAGATTCCTTGAAATATACAAGAAAGAGGGCCGGATTCCTGGCGGAGAGCATCTGAAAGGCGATGACCCGGAGTTGGCCTCGGCCCTTAGAGAGTTTATGCGTCCCATAAAGCAAGGCGATTATCTCGCATTTAATGCGTTTGTACGTCCGAATGCTGGCAATCTGAATATCTTACAGGGCCTGCGAGTGGCAGTACGAGATAGACTAAAGATCGCGACCACCGCCGGCTTTGGCCCCCGTTATCTTCACTCTACGGGGCAGATTCATAAGGGTGGCCCGGCCGAGGGCTTTTACGTTCAGATCACCGCCGACGATCCCGAGGATGTTGAGATACCGGGGGAAGCTTACTCATTCGGAACACTCAAATCTGCCCAAGCGCAGGGTGACTATGAGGCATTGAAGATAAAAAGACGCCCAATAGTACGGGTGCACCTCGCATCCGAATCCGACATGTGGAACCTGGTAGAAGCGTTCGAGACAGCCCTCAAGTGATGGCTCGTCGGTCGCGATATAACAGTTACCATCAACCGGGAGGCAATTTGCAATGTATACAAACGGATACAAGATGAAACAGAATTCGGAATTGAGCCCTTATCAAAAAAAGATAGAGGGAATCGACAACGTCATCTTGTGTGTAGCTGAAGCTGAGCGGATGCTGACCCAAATCGGGACTTCGCTGGTTTCCGACCTTGACGCTCCCAAGGAACGCGTCGGTAACTCCGTGAAACGGCGAAAATTCTCTTGGAGAAGTCGTTCTATCAGGTAACCATCCACCAGGGGTCATCTTTCGTGAAACTCCGCGCGACACGGGATTTTTGCAGAGAGGGGATTGCGTGTGAAAGCTTACAGAAATGTGATTACACCTGAACTGATTGTTCCGGGGCATCGTGCCGCAGCTTTGTCACATGAATTATTATGACGACGTCCTGCAACTGGGAATTACCGCAATCATCTGGTCTTGTTGGTGCGTGATACATTCTTTGTCAAACAGTAACGGGATCATATCCAAAGCCTTGCCCCCCGACAGTCGAATCAGGCCCTACTATCGAATTGTTTACAGTCTTTTCGCAGCGATTACGCTTGTGCTGGTCTATTGGATGACGCCACGCAAAGGCGATGTGCCTTTATGGGAATGGCACGGCGTCCTTATCGCGGTCAAAGGGGCTATCTGGGTAGTTGCACTGGCATTGGGTTTTCTTTCCTTTCGGTTCATCAGCATCTTGGATTTCCTAGGTCTCACAGCGTTGGGCATTGATCGAAAGGAGAGAGAATCTTCTGATCGGCTGATAACGTCGGGAATATATGGGGAGATACGAAACCCTCAGTTCTTGGCCGGTCTCTTGCTCCTCTGGGCGAGAGATCTCACCCGCACAGGGCTGCTGATAAACGTCATCCTTTCTCTGTATTTGCTCATTGGCGCTCGGATTGAGGCAAAGCGGCTCCTGCAGAAGTTCGGCGAAGATTACCGTAGATACATGTCACGGGTACCACGGTTCATTCCGAGACGATTTCCACCACTACGGTCTATCTATACAAGCGGTTGATCTTACTAGTCCGGACAGCTATGTTACCTTAGTCATTAGCTAGAGATCGAGACCAAGGCGTCCTCCGTTCGTGCTGCACGAGAAACATGCACGGAAGGGTCGCCAAAATATTCGGAGGTAGGGAGTTGAATTTGCAACACACGAGACTCGAAGTTGCCAATGGGATTGCCACTGTAACGCTTTGTCGCCCCGAGCAGATGAACGCCTTCACACCGACCATGGCTCTGGAGTTGATAGAGGTTTTTGCCGAGGCCGATCAAGACGATGCAGTCCGAGTGGTTGTAGTCACAGGAGCGGGCAAGGCTTTCTGTGCGGGGGCTGACCTTTCTTACGGCCCCTCCACCTTCGACACATCCAAGAGGGAAGGCAAAGAGATTCCAATTAGTCAGCACAGAGACCGAGGCGGCAGAGTGGCCTTGGCCATCTTTAATTGCCGGAAGCCGGTCATCGCAGCAATCAACGGGCATGCCGTCGGAGTTGGGATTACCATGACGCTTCCCATGGATATCCGAATCGCGGCGATGGATGCCAAGATCGGCTTTGTTTTCACGCGACGTGGCGTAGTTCCGGAAGCTTGCTCATCCTGGTTCCTGCCTCGCATCGTAGGCATCTCAAGAGCCACTGAGCTCGTATACACGGGCCGAGTTTTCAGAGCTGAAGAAGAAGCAGCCTCCGGACTGTTTAATTACGTGCTTCCGCGTGAGGATGTGCTGCCCCGAGCGATGGCCATTGCATCGGAGATTGTCGAAAAGGCCGCGCCGGTTTCGGTTGCTCTCAGCAAGGCTATGCTGTGGCATGGGCTCAGCGAGCCGGACCCTCAGTCTATGCACCTTGTTGACTCGCGGTGCTTCTATTGGTGCGGCCGTCGAAAAGATGCGCTCGAAGGAGTTCAGAGCTTCCTGGAAAAACGGTCTCCGCATTTCACCATGAGTCCCTCCGCTGACATGCCCGACTTCTATCCATGGTGGAAAGAGCCCAAAGTGTAGGTATCGGTGGTTAGAAATTGACTATCTCCCATCAGTCCCAGCACATATACCCTTTCTCCGCTATAGTCGGACAGGACGCAATGAAGCTGGGGTTGATACTCAATGCTATCAACCCGGGTGTTGGTGGGCTTTTGATCAGGGGAGAAAGGGGAACTGCCAAATCGACGGCTGTTAGAGCGCTGACGACTGTCCTTCCCGAAATTGAGGTTGCGGCCGGTTGTCCATACTCGTGTGATCTCAATGACATCAAGGCCCTGTGCCTCTCGTGTCGTGCCGACCGCGTAGTCCCCGAACGACGCAAGGTGCGTGTCGCGGATCTCCCCCTGAACGCCACAGAAGAGATGGTGGTTGGGGGACTCGACTTCTCCGCGTCAATCAGCGAAGGCGTCAGAGTATTCCAGCCGGGGCTCATGGCCCGCGCCAATCGAGGAATTCTGTACATTGATGAGGTGAATCTGCTTTCAGATCATTTGGTGGACGTAATCTTGGATGTGTCCGCCTCCGGTGAGAATGTAGTTCAACGGGAAGGAATATCACATCGTCATCCAGCCTGTTTCATTCTCATCGGCACTATGAATCCGGAGGAAGGCGAGCTAAGACCTCAACTGCTGGATCGTTTCGGACTGTACGTCGAGGTGCACGGCCCGCGGGACGTCGCATCAAGAGTCGAAGTCATCCAACGAAGAGACGCATTCGACCGCGCGCCGCAGGATTTCTGCAAGCGATTCGAGAGAGAAGATAGCCTTTTGGCGGAAAGGATCTCCCAGGCGCGAGAGATGCTGCCAAACATCGGTTTTCCAAGGAATCTCGACAGATTGATCGCCGAAATCTGCCTTGATCATCATGTGGCGGGACACAGGGCCGATATCGTGATCGCGCATGCTTCTAGAGCTTTGGCCGCGTTTGAAGGCCGTCATGAGGCAACCTCGGAAGACGTTCGCCGCGCCGCTCTCTTAGCCGTTCCCCACCGATCTCGTAAGCTCGCTCCTCCTGAGGATCTCACGCCGACCGCTC
>JBKQMK010000431.1:0-3326 GCA_052146735.1 Desulfomonilaceae bacterium
CTGAAGATGAACGGCAGGAGGACCTGAACCGCCAGACCAACGTGAGCCTGATGGTAAAGTTGACTTCGGACCTGGACTGTTTCTTTGAAAACCAGTACACGCACCAGTTTGACTTCTCATATTTCACCAGCTTCGGGCTTAACTATCATCCCCAATGCTGGAACTTATTGCTGCGATATTCGGAAATCCGTGAACAGGACCCCGTTACTAAGAAGATAAAGGACCCGGATCAAACCGTTTTTATGACCCTTTCCCTGTACGGACTGGGGCAGGTCTATCGTTTCACGCGCGACTGGAGCGAAATTCTGGGCCACACTCCCGAGTCGACTGGTTCTACGGCTACACGGTGATTTGAGTAAGCTGGCCTCAAAATTCCGGAATTCTTATAATTAAGACACTGGCACGGCACTGTGTTAAGCTATCGTCAATTTTGGACCCAAGGAGATGGAAATGGGCAGGGTAGAACAGATCGAACGTGAAGTCCAAGAACTGACGGCAACCGAGCTCGGGGCCTTTCGGAAGTGGCTTCTTGAGTTCGACGCAGAGGCGTGGGACCATCAAATCGAAGAGGACGCTCGCGCGGGAAAGCTGGACCGGCTTGCTGCTCAAGCGCTCAAGGTATTTGAATCTGGAAGCTGCTCCGAGCTTTGAAACACCACGCTTCCCCTGAATTCTAGGAATGCTATAGGGCATTGCCCAAACCCGTCAGAGACCTTGCGGACAAGTGCTTCGCTCTGTTGAAGGAAGACCTCCGCCATCCCTCGCTCTATTTAAAGAAAGTAGGCCGTTACTGGGCTTCGCGCGTAGGGTTGTCTCATCGGACTTTGGGCGTTGAAGTGCCTGGTGGCGTCCTATGGTTCTGGATCGGAAGCCACGCTGAGTACGACAGGCTGATTGGGTGACCCCGCGTTAAGAATCTCACACGGTGGGCCACTAAGTTTGTGAGGTGTCCGTCCAATCGAAGTCCTCCACAATCCTGTCCATTCTTAGGCAGTCGCGGAGCTTGCCATTACCAGGCTACTTTTGATATAAACTGGCCTATGCGAGGTTTCCACAGTGTGGGGAACAGGCTTCAAACTATCTATTCATAGGCTTCTGGACAGTAACGAAGAGACTTTATTCCGGGCCGAACATTTACAAGAGAGGCGTTTCGACGTATGACTAACTGGATTAAACCTTCTTTCAGCATAGCAATTGGCGTGGCTTCATTGTTTTTGCTCCTGTCTCCCGCATTTGGAGACAGTCCACAAGTTGTCGGATGGGTAGAAAAGGCTTTCATACAACCGGCGCAACTGGTTCTGCCTGCAAAAGTGGACTCCGGAGCAGTGACCTGCTCCTTACACGCACCTGATCTCATTGAATTCGAGAGAGACGGTGAAAAATGGGTAACATTTACTATAGTTGATGGAAGTGGAAAAGCAGCCGTCATCGAGGAAAAGATAGTTGGCATGAGAAGAATCAAGCGCCATTTCGGACAGTTTCAAAACAGGCCGGTAGTTCGCTTGGCGATTTGCGTCGGAAATGTTCATAAAACCTCCGATGTCAACTTGGTGGACCGAACCGGATTCGAGTATCCTCTCCTGATAGGCCGAAATTTCATGGATGATAGCCTGATAGTAAATCCTTCCGCCACATACACGGTTGAACCGAGTTGCGCTGACAACTGACAGTCATCTGCCGACACAGTTTGCCGGGGAAAGCGTGAGCAGCGATTCCCCATTTGGCACAGGGGGCCTGAATAAATGAGATCCGACAAAATTTCTACCGCAGTGCTGGACAGGTACCTGGAAATAAAAGGCAGAAACGTTCTTTGAGACTTGGTCATGACTCTACATGGGTGAACCAGACACTGCTGGACAAGCCAGCAGTGGCACCCGGAAAGAGAAATCCCATGCAATCATCTGACATTCCTATTATCGCTTTTGTGGTGTCCGTCGTTGCTACTTTACTTTCCGGCTTTTCGCTCGTGCTACACTTGAAGAATTATAGGCGTGACGCAGGTAAACTCAAAGTAAAGGTCAGCATCGGCTGGCGATTCGCTCACGAGAGACCTCACCTCCAACCATTCGAGTTAAGGATCACGAACATTGGACGCAGACCCATTAGGTTGGACAGTTGGCATGTTCGATGGAAGGATGGAGGAGACCGTAAGATGATTCACCCGAAGCGCTACAGGTTGCCGGCCAAGCTCGAAGAGGCAGACGAATTTGAAGAAATCTGGATGTTGAAACATATACCTGATTACTTAAACCTCGATACTGTTTTTGCCGTGGACGCCACAGGAAAAAAATGGGAAATCAGTGAGGAAAACCGGGAAGCCATATTGGAGAATCTGAAGAGCATGCCTAAATCAGGATCGTGATCTGAAGGGGCACAATTTTCGTCCTGAATATCTGAAGCTGCCTGCTTACAAAAAAGAATTCGACATTCAACAGGTGTTGTTATTGACCGCTACAGCGACGAAACAAGTCATAGAAGATATGTGTGTCCAGTTTGAAGTGCCGAGAGCGGATGTCACCGTCACAGGATTTTATCGCAGCAACCTTTTCTTGCAGGTTACACCGACTTCCGAATCTCAAAAGAAAGAGCGTTTACTTCAACGAATCCGCGAATCTCCAAAAGCTCCGACCACTCGAGTTCTGGGGACACCATACTTTTTTTGTGCTCACAGATGCAAGCAGCCACTGAATTGACCAAGGTGTCCCCGGAATTCCCCCCAATATATTCTTGACCTCCCTGGTGGTATGACGTATTGTCATACCAAGGAGCAAAATATGGCTCGCGCAAAGATTGCAATTTCATTGGATGAGCACACGCTTGATCGTCTAGATCAGCTCGTTAGAGCTCGCATCTTCCCGAATAGGAGTCAGGCCATCCAGGAGGCTGTTGCGGAGAAGCTCTCGAGGATTGAACATAGCCGACTTGCCCGGGAGTGTGCCAAGCTCGATCCCGCTTTCGAGAAGGCTTTGGCCGAGGAAGGTCTGTCCGAAGAGTTATCGAAATGGCCCGCATATTAAGAGGCGATATTCGCTGGGCTGATTTAAATCCTACCCGGGGTCAGGAACAATCCGGTCTTCGTCCCGTCTTGATCTTAAGCCACGACATTTTCAATGAACGATCCGGCACTGTCATCGCCGTTGCCATTACAAGTCAGCCGCAGCGCGCGGGTTTCCCACTCACGCTGGAGTTGCAGTCCAAGGCTCTTCCGAAGAGGTCGTGGGTCAAAATCAGTCAGATTCGGACTCTGGCCGTCGAGAGAATTGGCAAGCGATTAGGAAGGGCAACCGCGGAAGAATTGGCGCAGGTGATCGAGGGGCTGGGCGAAA
>JBKQMK010000432.1:0-8668 GCA_052146735.1 Desulfomonilaceae bacterium
TCTCATCGGACTCAACAGCGGTATAGTCGGCGTGCCCACGTGATCTTGTTGTCTGCAGAGGGCCTGACGCTGGAGGAGATAAGCGCACGTAGCGGATTGAACCGGACGAATTGTCTGAAGTGGCGTAAGCGCTTTGCAGCCGAAGGGCTTGACGGTCTCAAGGACAAGCCTCGAAGGGGCCGCCCTGCGAGCATTACGCCTTGGCAGCGTGCCCAGGTGGTTCGGCTGGCGTGTGAGAGGCCGTTTACCGGAGCGAACGCATGGAGTAGACGGGAGCTTGGTCGCGTGACCGGTTTGGGGAGCACAACGGTTCACCGGATTCTGGAAGGTGCGTCGCTCAAGCCCCACAAGGTTCATCACTGGTGTGGCAAGAGCCCAGATCCTGAATTTGAGCCCAAGCAGACAGCTATTATTGGTCTGTATCTGAATCCTCCTGAGAATGCGTTGATTTTGAGCGTGGACGAGAAATCGCAAATACAGGCGTTGGATAGGACTCAGCCGGAACTTCCTCTCAGACCTGGGAATCCCAAACGGCATACGGCAACCTACACCCGCCACGGCACCACGTGTCTTCTGGCTGCGCTCGCCGTGCATGAGGGCACGGTGGAGGCCCGCTGCGTGGGCGGCAACAACCGTCATGTCTTTCTGGCTTTCCTCAAAAGCCTGTATCGAGCCCATCCCCATAAACACCTTCACGTCATTGTCGACAATCTGCCCCTCCATAAGCACTCGGATGTGATGGAATGGGTCTCTCGACGAAGAAGGCTGAAACTCCATTTTACTCCCACCTACGCCTCGTGGCTCAACCAAATCGAGATCTGGTTTCACATCTTTTCCCAAGATGTGGTCAAAGGAGGGGTCTGGCGGTCAAAGCAAGAACTAGTTGATCAAATCATGTTCTACATCAAACAATACAACCGAGACAGAGCCCATCCCTTTACCTGGACCTATACAGGAAAAGTGCTTGTGGCATAATAACTCTAACTTAAGGAACACAACACTAGCTCTCCGAGAATCTTTTTCATTTCCATTGTGGATTGTCCCCATGAATGGAGCCGCCGATCTCTGCTCAGCCCTCCTTGTCTAACATCAGTATCTTCTGCATACACTAATCTCCACAAGAAGAACCGTCAATTAGTCGTTCCGGGGTTGCGAAGCCCTTCTGCGTCTGGGGGGAGCCGGTTCATCCTGTGCATGGCCTTAGTGGCGCTCTCATCTTAACGGGTGTCATTGTTGCTACTCGGCAATGAACGGCTTTTGCGCAGCAGGTTTCTGTAGGTGGCGTCGCGAATTGGCCTGCATTTTGCCTGATTCCTGATAAATGGCAATAGAAACGTGGTCGATTCCTGCCTGGAATCGTCCCGGCGCATGGGAAGAACTGCCCGTCGAACTTCCCGCAGGTTACCCTCGGATATCTAACACCGCGTCACGTGCCATGTTAGCTTATTTCCGTTTCTGGTCTATGCCAACTATCCAGAGCCGACAGGTACGTCAAGATCATTAACGGTGCATTCTCAACGTCCCAAACTCTCCACTAACAAAATCCCATTTCGATTCCCATTTTCGCTGACGTTGAACATTTCGGGGGTCAGAGCCGCGACGATCATCTGCCCGATAAAGAAAAAGTGGTTGATGGTGTTTAAGGAATGCCATGGCAACTTCGATGGATTCAAAACGGCAGCCATGTTCCACGTAAACATCGTCCCCTACACCCTCTTCGCAAGCCGCCAGCAGGGCTATTTCCCCGCCGCCAGACCAGACTCATCTGGCTGGTCGAGCTCTTCCAGCCTCAGATCCCGCGTCTCTCGGATAAAGGCCAGTGCCACCATGGCCACCACGCAGTAGATCCCATAAACTATGGGCAAATAGTGCCAATTGCTAAGCGCGTCTTGGCCGATCAGTCCGGCTAACACCGCGGGTGCAACCATTCCTCCCATAATGGCGGAAAAGCTATAGGAGATTCCCGTGCCGGAGTATCTGAATTTCGTCGGGAAGCTCTCCGAGGTCAGAATTGGGGCGAGCCCGTGCAAGATCCCAATTCCGAAGAAGGTGATAAGGAACTGCAGGACGATGCAGAGCGGGATGTTCCTGGCCAGGATCGCCATGACCAACGGATATGAGAGCAGCGTCGTGCAACCGATGGCCAGGTAGGCGACCTGTCTCCGCTTGAAGAGGTCGGCGAACGGTCCGCTGACCGCCACGCCCAGAATGTCTCCGAGGCGGCTGACGAATATGATAATGGCCGTGGTGGCCAACGGGATACCGCAAAGGGCATGAAAGGAGATGATGTAGGTTCCAGTCACATACCCGTCCATTTGCTGGAAGGCGCACACCAGGGCTAGGAGGATGATGGGCCGGAAGTGTTTCTTCAGCACCGCGATACTTGGTAGCTTGGCGAGTTCCTCCTTCTGCTTGAGCCGCTCGAACAAAGGACTGTCGGCAAGCCGGTAGCGTGCCAGGAGCGCCGGGATCACGATGACGGCGGAGAGTAACATGGCAATCCGCCAGCCGCCTGTCTTAAAGCTCGTGCTCAGCAGGAACATGACTGCGCTGGCAGCCATGGCGCCCATGGGAATACCAAGATTGGCGAGCGACACCCAGAAAGCCCGGTGCTTTCGCTGCGCCCCAAACTCCGCGAGCAGCGACGAAGCCCCGCCGAACTCACCGCCGAGCCCAATCCCCTGGATGACTCGTAAGAGCAACAGCAGGAGGGGAGCCGCGATGCCCAGGGTCTCGTATCCGGGAAGCAGGCCCACCAAACAGGTCGTGAGGCCCACGATCAGGATATTGACCAGGAACGCAAACTTGCGGCCCGTACGGTCGCCGTAGTGCCCGAAGATGAATGCCCCCAAAAGCCGCGCCGGAAACCCGGCTCCAAAGGTCAGGTAAGAGAACACGAGGGCCACGGTAGGCGACAACTTGGGAAAGAATACCGCTGGGAAGGCACTGGCCGCAGCGTAGCCGTAGATGAAGAAATCATAGAATTCGACTAACACTCCTGCCGTTGCTGAAAAGGCAAGAATAGACATCGCGCGCGCGGTTACTGGCTGTTCCGATTGCTCTGCCGGCTCCAACATCGTAAACTACTCCCTCATTCGAGTTTTGTTGTTGAATACGCGGAGATCCGTACGGTCACCGAGTCTGAAAATAGGTTGTGTTTGCATTGGGAACCACTGCAACTCTAGGGCGCCCTGGGAACTCGGCCACCCATCGGTCGACTGCTTCCTGAGCCGAACCTGCACGCAGATGGCATTTTCGTAGCATCGCTGGATCGAGTTCTGATTCGATTACCACTTCATAGAGGCTCAGAGTCTTTCCAAAGAGGTAACACTTATGAGCTCCCATCTTGAAACCGTGGGACAAGAAGTCAGCCATGGCGACTTCGATGGATTCAAAACGGCAGGCATATTCCAGGTAAAGATCGTCCCCTACACCCTCTTCGCAAGCCGCCAGCAGGGCGATTTTGCCGCCAGGCCTTACGGCGTGAGAACAAAGGTTAAGTCCTTTCTGGGCCTGATAAAGGCACATGTCCTTGGGGTATCCGCCGCAGGATGCAACGGCCATATCAAACTGATCATCTATCTTCACTCCGTAAACTTCGGCGCACACTTTCGCAGCTTCTGTTAAAACGACTTCAGGATCGCCTGCCCAAAGTCCAACAATGTCTTTATTAGGGTCGACAACGGCATTGACGGCGAAATCGATCCCAGCCAAACGACCTGCTTCATTGAGGTCTTCGCGAACAGGGTTGCCCTGAAGTTGCCCCACAGTGGCTCCCTGCTCATTCATCAAGCCGTGGTTGTGCTCAATCATTCGCGGCGAAGCACATCCAATGACCGCGCCTTTGGCTCCTCCCGTGAATCCGACAAACTGGTGTGCGTCTATTTGCCCTATAACGATTTTCAGATCCGCTCGGCCAAATTCGGCATTAATTTCAACTGGCGTGCCACGGCTGGTTGTGCCAAAAGTCATCATGGATGAAGTCCTGGCATCGTGACGAACTAGCCGACACCCTGGGGTCAGAGCAGCAGGCACCCAGTCGGCTGCAGCTTTTTCGGAGAGTGGTGGATGGAGACCGCCCCCGATTACAATAGTAATGTTTTCGGGTCTCAGTTGGGGGAATGCCTCATAAAGCTTTTTCAAGATGATGGGTAACATGGCTCGAAAAGGCACGGGTCTGCTCGGATCGGGGACGGCAATGGCGACTGAGCTGGGAATCGCCAGTTCCTCGATCTTGTGTCTGCCAAGAGGAGATTGAAGTGCTTCGTGAAGCGCTTGGCTCAAATCAGTCAAAGGGGTCAAACGAGACGGGGTGAGTATGGTTATGTCCGCTTTGTCGTCTATCGAAACGATGCGTTCGGTTCCTCCGTATTTAAGGGTTGCATTCATCTCGTCGCACTCCCCTCATAGAAGTCTTGAAAAAGCGGTCCATCTCCGACAATTGATAGCGTTGAGTCGGGTATCACGTGAAATCTCCCCGCGAACCTTGTAAGGTAGGAAATTGGTGCTCCCTCATTTATGCCGGCAAGAGCGGGGTGGAGCGGGAAGCGTGATCCCCGTGGCACTAGAGGGAGCAATCCGCATTGATGTCGAGAATCCTATTCGCTTTATATGCCAAAAAAGCCTCTTATAGCGACGAATTAGGCACTGACATATAGTTTCGTCAATACGAACTCTCTGTGCCCGAGGGCCTCGGCGGCCGTCAATCGCCCGTTTGCAGTCCGAACGATCATTTCAAGTAGCTTGTCTCCCGCCTGATCCAAAGTCATCTCACCCCGGAGAATGGCGGAAACGTCCAGATCGATATGTTCACTCATAGTACTGCATGTGAGAGGGTTAGCGGACAATTTGATCACGGGGAGAATGGGATTCCCTATGATGTTTCCCTGTCCGGTGGGGAACAGGTGTACCACGGCACCGGATGCAGCCCACAAGGTGATGGCTTCCGCTGCAGCAGAAGAGGTATCCATATACCATAATCCTTTGCCCTTCGGGGCCTCGGCAGGCTTGAGCACCCCTACGTACCGTGCCTTCTTGCCGATCTTCTGGAGGTTGCCGAAAGCCTTCTCTTCTATGGTTGTCAGGCCTCCCCGGATGTTCCCCTTTGTGGGCTGTGAACCTGACAGATCATCGGTCTTAAACTTCACGATAATGTCGTTGTAGGCATTCCAAACTCTCATGAATTCCTCGCCCACTTCGGGCGTGGCTGCACGTTCTTTACAAACGTGCTCTGCACCGGTAATCTCCGATGTCTCGCCGAAGCAGGTGGTCGCGCCCATATCTACAAGCTTGTCTATAGCGTTCCCCACCGTGGGATTCGAGGCAAGACCCGAAGTTGTATCCGATTCGCCGCACTTGACCGAGACATATAGCTCGTTGAGAGGGCAGTCAGTTTTCGACAGTTCCGTAGCCCACTGGACGTATTCTTTGGCCTGACGTGAAGCTGCGGCAATCGTGCTGATATCGCCACTGCGTTCAATGGAGAACCCCTTAACGGGTTTACCAGTTTTTGCTATGCCCTGGACTATGCGATCCGTCCATTCAGGCTCGATACCGATTACTACCACTGCAGCAACGTTCGGGTTTGAGCCGGTTCCTATAATCGTCCTGAAGAAGAGTTCGAGATCCTCACCGAATTGCAGACGGCCATATGCGTGAGGAAGGGCCAGTGTACCTTTTATGTTGCTTGCCACTGCTTCACATGCCGCATTGGACAAATCGTCCAGAGGCAGAATCATCACATGGTTACGGACACCGACACGCCCGTTTTCTCGACGATAACCTGAAATTTTTGGTATATCCATTTCTACCACCTCTTTGTTCTGAGATTTTGAGTGTGAACGTGTTCGCCCGCTCGAATATCCGTTGTAACTACGCCAATGTCATGACCGTATTTGATTACGGTATCACCGGCTTTGAAATCTTTGAGGGCGATTTTGTGCCCGAGCGGGATGGGGTTCAAAACCTTGACTTGAAGAATCTCTTGAGAATCCATAAATAATCCCTCGGCGTTCTCACCGGCATTCATATCCATGGTGACCACACCAACGGAATCGGATTTCTCATGCACAAGAAAATTTATCATCTTTTCTCCTCTCATGTTCCGGACTGAATGGCTCGGATACATAAACAGGCCGAATCTATTCAGTCCCGGTGATAAAAAACGTTGTATTCACTTCCGGTACCCGGCAACATGAGGCCGTCCGCGGAAGTTATTGACCCAATCGTGTATTGCTTTAGATGGTGAAACCGCCCTTAACTGACATTTGTTCGGTATTTCCGCTTGCCACTCGGATGCGATAGCCACTTTGAAGCGGCCCAGAGTGCGCCCGAACAGATATGCTTTATGAGCCCCCATTTCGAATCCGAGGCGTTTGAAATCTGTAAGTACTTCCTGAGGGGTGGAAAACTGCGAAACATACTCAAAATAGACCTCGTCGCCGACTCTTTGGGGTCATCTGCGCCCTATCATGTACCACTTATTAAGTTAGAGGTATAGTCCGCTTCATTCTGACGTCCCTATTTGGCCCAGGCCGTACTCTACACTAACTTAGAACCTGGACCAGTTTTTGGGGGATCAGGCCACGCCACGAAATAGCAGTGGTAGGAATTTTCATTGAATCCGCGGGCAACGAAGTTGCAGAGAGATACCAGCTTCATGATAAAGTGTAACCGTTCACCGCGATGGTTATGACCTGATGGAATCACGAGGCCAGACGCACAAGGAGCCTTGTCGAGTATCTGTTATTACAATACGTTACAATCCTCGCGCTGAACGATTACGCCTTATTTTTAGCCGTTTCAGGCCTTACAACTTTAACGCTGAAGTAGATAACGATTATCCCCAAAAACGTTAGCACAGCCAGTGCATAAAGCCCACCTGAAAAACTACCTGTAGCCTGTTTTCCCCAACCGACTATATACGGGCAGAAGAAACCACCAAGATTACCGAGTGAGTTGATCAACGCAATGCCTGCGGCGGCCCCGGCCCCACTTAAATAAGCGCTCGGCAACGGCCAGAACGGTCCTTTTGCGCCCATAATACCTATGGCACCGACACAGATCATCATAATCGCAGCGAAAGTGTTCCCAAGCCAGCCAGCCATTCCCAATCCAAAGGTAATCAAGAAAAGACTTCCAATCAAATGCCATTTCCGTTCCTTAATGTGGTCGGAAGAATATCCTATGCCAAGCATACCGACAATGCCAAATAAGTAGGGTAGTGCTGAAATATAACCGACCTGCATGGTCGAGAATCCCTGTTGTTTGACTATTTGGGGCAGGAACATCGAGACACCTAAATTTGTGCCAGTATCAGCAAAATAGACAAAACCGAATAGCCAGATCACTGGATTGGAGAAAGCCTTCCAGATGCCGGGATGCTGCTCAGCAGGTATTCTTTCACGGTCGGTTGCTAGTTCTTTCTCAAGCCAGCGCTTTTGGGCAACACTAAGCCATGTTGCTTTAGCTGGGTTGTCCGGCAGGAGCGTCAAGACAAGAAACGTCCCCAGAATCGCGGGTAACCCCTCGATCACGAAAAGCCACTGCCACCCATTATAACCGAGTACTCCTTGGAATGTATGCATAATCCAGGTCGAAACAGGAGCGCCTATGGCAAGTGAAATCGGGATGGCCAGCATGAATCTTGAGATGATGCGCGCCCGGTAGCGCGCAGGAAACCAGTAGGTAAGGTAAAGAATGACTCCCGGGAAATACCCAGCCTCCGCGGCGCCGAGGAGAAACCGCATGGCCAAAAAACTTTTCGGTCCCTGAACCATCGCCATCGCGCAGGCGAGAAGTCCCCACGTAAAAAGGATTCGAGCGATCCACTTGCGGGCGCCGACACGGACAAGTACCAAATTGCTCGGAATTTCTAACAGGCAATAGCTTAGGAAAAAGATGCCCGCACCCAACCCGTAGTAGTAAGGATCCAACCCGATGTCCTTGTTCATCGTCAATGCGGCGAAACTGATATTTACCCGGTCAAGATACGCTATGACATACAAGAAGATCAGGAAGGGTATGAGTCTTAAGTTAAGCTTGCGCATAAGCTGCTTTTCCACAACTTGCTCCATGTGTTTCCTCCCTTCAGTTTTTTGACACGCTAGCGCTCTGTCCCTGAAATACCTAGGCATTAAGTGTGGCTATTAAGACCAGAGCTACACCATTTTCATGACCAGCTATTTGAGGGACGGAGCACTAGGAGCCTGTCGCTTGACGGTCAACTCGTGCCACGCGAAGGATGATTCGGGGCCGTTTTCGGATGTCGCACAACATCGTAACCGCGCGATATCGCGCGGTTACGAACACGCCTCATGTGCGATGATCACCAGGAAATAGTTCCCGTGGCACGATTTCTTATGGCAGACCTCCCGTACCACCTCCTTCATGATGACCTCTAACTTTGTATCCGTAATCGTGATTCGCACCGGTGAGCGCCGATTCCTGGCCGAGCCGCTCGATCAGACCCAGGAGAGATACTTCCAGATCCTCGGGTCTGTCGGAGCCTGTTTTCACCAATCCATCCGTCAGCGTCAGGCCACACGGGAAAAGCCGGATGCACCCGCGAAGGGGCATCTGATGATGTCCGACGTCCCCACGTGCCGCAACCAGCAAAGCCCCTTATCAGGTCCTCTCCAGGCACCATCTGATACCTTTGTCCGTGGAA
>JBKQMK010000433.1:0-42298 GCA_052146735.1 Desulfomonilaceae bacterium
GGTGACAACGTCTCGCTTGAGGGTCACCTGATCACCCCCATTGCCATGGAGAAGGAGCTTCGCTTTGCGATCCGGGAAGGCGGCAGGACCGTCGGCGCCGGGGTCGTTTCCGAAATAATCGAGTAGCGGAACTTGGAGTTGTCGCTGCCCAGTGAGAGGTTTTAAGCATGGATATGCAAGCTCTTAAAATAAGGATCAGGCTGAAGGCCTACGATCACAAGCTCCTTGACCAGTCCGCGGCTGAGATCGTAGACACGGCCTGGCGAACTGGAGCGAAGGTCGCCGGCCCGATACCTCTCCCTACCAGGATTCACAAGTACACGGTGTTGCGGTCCCCCCATATTGACAAGAAGTCCCGTGAGCAGTTTGAGATAAGGGTTCACAAGCGGTTGCTGGATATTTTGGAACCTACCCAGCAGACACTGGACGCTTTGATGAAGCTGGACCTCTCGCCGGGAGTGGACGTTGAGATAAAGGCTTAAGAAAGCCCCGGATTGGCAAGGAGCTGAACATGGTTCAGGGAATGATCGGAAGAAAACTTGGGATGGTACAGATCTTTGACGAATCCGGCCATGCCATAGGGATCACTGTAGTAGAGGCTGGTCCGTGTACAGTGATCCAGAAGAAAAGCGATTCTAAGATTCAGCTCGGGTACTCGCCTGTAAAAGAACATAAAGTTATTAAGCCTCTTCTGGGGCAATTTAAGAAGGCCGGCACGCAACCGTTCAAGATATTGAAAGAATTTCCCACCGATGACCCGGCCACGCTGGAAATCGGGCAGGAAATTAGAGCAGATATCTTCAGTGCGGGAGATACCGTCAAAGTAATCGGTACCAGTAAAGGAAAAGGATTCGCTGGTGTCCTTAAGAAGTGGAATTTCGGCGGAGGCCGCGAAACTCACGGCTCTCGTTCACACCGGATCCCCGGGTCCGTCGGACAATGCGCTTGGCCCTCGCGCATTTTCAAAGGGAAGAAAATGCCTGGCAGAATGGGTGGAGTCCGAGTGACAGCCCCCAGCGTGAAAGTAGTGGAAGTACGGCCTGACGAAAATCTGATCTTTCTGAAAGGCCCCGTCCCCGGTGCAAGAGGGGCGATCGTCCTGATAAGGAAAAGCTGATGGCCTCGGTAGACGTGATCAACCAAAAAGGCGAAAAAATTAACTCCATTGAGTTGGATGACAGCGTATTTAACGCGGACATCCGTGACGCGCTGGTGCAAAGGGTGGTGGTCTGGCAGTTAGCCAAGCGCCGAAGCGGCACCGCCTCTACCAAGACCCGAGGAGAGATAAGAGGGGGCGGAAAGAAGCCTTGGCGGCAGAAAGGAACAGGACGGGCTCGAGCAGGTACCAACCGGTCGCCCATCTGGACTGGAGGTGGAACTATCTTTGGTCCTAAGCCTCGCTCCTACGCTTTTTCTCTTCCCAAGAAAATGCGGAAGGCTGCTCTCAGATCAGTCTTGACTGCCAAGCTGAAAGACGACCAGCTCACTGTGATTGACAAGATCGAATTGGACGCTCCCAAGACCAAGGTCTTCGTAGAAATTATGAAGACAATGGGGTTGGAAGCTGAAAAGACCCTTTTCGTAACTGCAGAAAAGGACGAGACCCTACTGCGGTCATCAAGGAACCTCTACAAGGTCCTTGTGCTCCCCATAGAGGGGCTCAACGTCTATGACCTGCTTCGTTTCAACCGCCTCGTGGTCCTCGAGGCTGCGGTCCCAAGAATACATGAGAGGTTGGGCTGATGCTGGAAGAGTACAAGATAGTCCGACGGCCCATTGTTACTGAAAAGGGTTCTACCCTCAAGGATGAGAACAATCAGCTCATTTTCGAGGTTGCACTTGCGGCCAACAAGTCCGAGATTAAGAAGGCCGTTGAGAAGCTTTTCAAAGTGACGGTTCTGTCTGTCCGGACTCAGAATCGTCTTGGAAAGCGTAAGAGACTCGGCAAGTCTGTTGGCCGGCGCAAACATTGGAAGAAAGCGATCGTAACGCTTAAAGAAGGCGATCGAGTGGATTATTTTGAAGGGGTTTAGTTAAAAGCGGTTTGCACTGTCTGGTCGGGTGCTAGAGCGGGCTGATTGCCCAGAATGGACCGACCCGGACCCAAATAGAGTCAAGGACTGATTCATGGCCATCAAGAAATACAAGCCGACATCTCCAGGCATCAGGTTTCAAACGGGGCTGACTTTTGAAGAGATAACCACGCGTGAACCTCTCAAGGCCCTGGTGCAGGGAACGACGAAGACGGGCGGCCGCAACAACAACGGTAGAATAACCGTCAGGCACCGTGGCGGGGGACACAAGCGGCGGTTCCGCGTGGTCGATTTCAAGAGAGACAACAACGATGTACCCGGCAAGGTGGTTAATGTAGAGTACGATCCCAATCGAAGCGCACATTTGGCTCTCATTAACTACGCTGATGGGGACAAGCGTTACATTATCTGGCCCCAGAGCTTGAAAGTAGGGGACTCTGTGATTGCCGGCGATCGGGTGGACATCAAACCCGGAAACTGCCTCCCCTTGAAGAACATCCCGTTGGGAACGATGGTGCACAACGTAGAGATGAAGATCGGCAAGGGCGGCCAGATCATTCGTTCCGCGGGGGCTTACGGTCAGTTAATGGCGAAGGAAAAAGGCTATGCGCAGGTCAAGCTTCCCTCGGGTGAAGTTCGCATGATCCTGGACCGTTGCCGCGCGACTGTGGGTCAAGTCGGCAACCTGGATCACGAAAAGATTTCTCTGGGGAAAGCGGGCCGGACTCGCCTTTTGGGCCGCCGCCCCAAGGTCCGTGGAGTCGTCATGAATCCGGTTGATCATCCCCACGGCGGAGGAGAAGGTCGGACCTCGGGAGGGCGCCACCCAGTGACTCCATGGGGCGTACCGACCAAAGGGTACAAGACCCGCAAGCGAGGCAAGACCTCTGACAGATTCATCCTTAAGCGAAGGAAGTGATTGCAATGCCCCGTTCGGTACACAAGGGTCCTTTCGTAGACGACCACATGCTGAGGAAAGTTATGCAGGCCCGTGAGACAGGTTCTCGGAAGGTTGTTCAAACCTGGTCTCGGCGATCGACTATTATCCCCGATATGGTGGGCCTCACTTTCGCTGTTCACAACGGCAAGAAATTCATCCCCGTGTTCGTTACTGAAAACATGGTTGGCCACAAGCTTGGTGAGTTCTCTCCGACCCGCACCTTTCACGGCCACGCCGGGGATAGGAAAGCCAAGAAGGGGAGAAAGTAATGGAGTGGGCGTCAACGCTGAAACATGCGCACATCTCGGCCCGTAAGGCCAGGTTAGTGGCGGATCTGGTGCGCGGAATGGGGGCAGAAGCGGCTCTTGCTACGCTTCAGTTTACTCCCAAAAAGGCCGCGGCCATGATTAGAAAAGTGCTTCGATCCGCGATAGGCAACGCATCTCAGTCCAGCGGGGTTGACGAAGACAAGCTCTTCATTAGCAGGATCACCGTGGACGAGGGGCCTACGGCCAAACGATGGAGCCCACGGGCCATGGGACGGGCCACGCGCATACGCAAACGGACGAGTCATATCTGTGTGGCGTTGAAAGAGAAATAGTATTTCAACACAGAGGATTCAGATTGCTGCGTTACTTTAGATCGGATCCTCATCCAACCCTCAGGAGGGTTATATTTTGGGACAAAAGGTACATCCTACCGGATTTCGGCTCGGCATTACTCGGACGTGGGATTCTCGATGGTATTCCCAGAAGGATTACGGGGATTTTCTGATTGAGGATCTCAGGCTTCGGGATTTTGTTAAAAAGCGACTTGCCCAGGCTAGCATCGCAAAGATTGAAATCGAACGGGCTGCAGGTAAGATCCGACTCATCATTCACACGGCGCGCCCCGGCATTGTTATCGGTCCCAAGGGAAGCGAGATTGAAAAGCTTCGCCGTGAGATCCTCCGCATGACCCAGAAGGATGTCATCGTAGACATCAAGGAGATCCGCAAGCCGGAGATTGATGCCCAACTTGTCGCAGAGAATGTCGCTCAGCAACTTGAGAGGCGTATCGCCTTCCGCCGCGCCATGAAGAAGTCGGTTGGGAGTGCTTTGAAGTCAGGGGCCAAGGGCATCCGAATTGCGACCGCAGGGCGTCTCGGAGGCGCTGAAATGGCGAGACGTGAGTGGTATCGGGAAGGTAGAGTACCATTGCACACCCTGAGGGCTGACATTGATTATGGATTCGCCCAGGCGTCTACTACCTACGGCGTAATCGGCGTAAAAGTTTGGATCTTCAAGGGTGAGTTGATCAAGAGCACCGCAGCGGAGAAGTAACATGCTTGCCCCCAAGAAAGTCAAATATAGGAAAAGGCAGAAAGGTCGTATGAGGGGCCAGCCCCTCAAAGGGACCCGCGTTTCCTTTGGCGAATTCGGGCTTATGGCCATGGATCCTGGATGGATAACCGCACGGCAGATTGAGGCAGGCCGAGTGGCCATGACACGTCACGTGAAAAGAGGCGGCAAAATATGGATACGCCTGTTTCCGGACAAGCCCATCACAAAGAAGCCTGCCGAGACTCGCATGGGCAAAGGTAAAGGGGCTCCGGAAGAGTGGGTGGCTGTGGTCAAACCCGGGAAGATCATGTACGAGATGGAAGGTGTTCCCGCGGAAGTAGCACGAGAAGCCTTTCGTCTTGCAGCCAGGAAGTTGCCTATCAAGTCCCGATTCGTGATTCGTGAGGAGTTGACATGAAGCCACGAGAACTAAGGGATCTTTCCGTGGAAGAGCTGGCGGGTAAAGAGAAAGAGTTTCGCGAAGAGGAATTCAGACTTCGTTTCAAACACGCTACCGGCCAGTTGGATAAGACCGCACGTCTCAGGAAACTGCGAAGGGATATTGCCCGGGTGAAGACCATTATCGGAGAAAAGGAGGCGTCTGCATGACGAACTCCTCTGACATCAGAAAGCAGCGCAAGGTCCGGACCGGCGTGGTAATCAGCAACAAAATGGACAAGACTGTCGTGGTTGAAGTCAGCCGCACGGTGATCCATCCGGTCTACAAGAAATTTGTCCGACGCAGAAAACGATTTATGGCCCACGATGAGGATAACCGTTGCCGCATCGGCGACGAGGTGATGATCGTGGAGACCCGTCCTCTGAGCCGTCATAAGAATTGGCGGGTCAGCAAGGTCGTCAAGGAGGCGCCGTTGCCCGGAGGTGCTTCATGATTCAGCAGCAGACCCGCATGGCCGTCGCGGACAATTCCGGGGCGAAAGAGCTTTACTGTATCAAAGTTCTCGGCGGAACCAGGCGGAAGTACGCAAGCGTCGGCGATGTGGTGGTAGTTTCCGTAAAGGAGGCTATTCCCAATTCGAAGGTCAAGAAGGGCGAGGTCCACAAAGCAGTTGTGGTGCGTACTCGACGGGCCGTCCGACGCCAGGATGGGTCATACATCCGTTTTGACGACAATTCCGCTGTCCTGATCAATAACCAGATGGAGCCCATCGGCACTCGCATTTTCGGTCCGGTGGCTCGAGAGTTGAGAGCCAAGAAGTTTATGAAGATTGTGTCCCTGGCTCCGGAGGTCCTTTGAACATGTCTCACATTAAGAAAAACGACAAAGTGAAGGTGCTCGCGGGGAAGGAGAAAGGGAGACAGGGTAAGGTCCTCAAGATTTTCAAAGAAAAGGACGCGGCCTTGGTGGAGCGGCTGAATTTCGTCAAGCGCCACACGAGAGCCGGGGGATCCGCTGGCCAACAAGGCGGCATCATCGAGAAGGAAGCCCCCATAAAACTTTCGAAGTTGATGCTGGTTTGTCCCAAGTGCTCCAAACCCTCAAGAGCGGGCGTCAGAACACTCGATGACGGCCACAGAGTTAGGTATTGCAAGAAGTGTGACGAGCAGTTAGACAGTTAGAAGGAACAATCTCATGGCGTCGAGGCTGAAAGAATATTACCTGAAATCTGTTGTACCGGCTCTGATGGATCGGTTCAAGTACAAGAACCCCATGCAGGTTCCCGGCCTCAAGAAGGTCGTGATAAACATGGGGCTGGGCGAGGCGATTCAGAATGCGAAGATCCTGGAAAGCGCTCAACAGGAGATGGCAGTCATCTCAGGCCAGTTACCTGTGATGCGGAAAGCGCGTAAGTCCATAGCTACCTTCAAGCTACGGGAAGGGATGACCATCGGCTGCAAAGTCACCCTGAGACGGGACAACATGTACCATTTCCTCGACAAGCTCATCAACGTGGCCCTTCCGAGAGTGCGCGACTTCCGAGGCGTAAACCCGCGAGGGTTCGACGGCCGAGGCAACTTCTCCATGGGAATAAAGGAGCAGATCATTTTCCCTGAGATCAATTACGACAAGATTGAAAAGATCCGGGGGATGAATGTTACCATAGTGACTTCCGCAACCACGGACGAGGAAGCCCGAGAGTTGTTGGGGAATTTGGGGATCCCGTTCAGAAAATAGATTACTTCTCCTCTAAGGAGGGAGCGTGGCCAAGATATCGATGATGGTAAAGGCTGAAAGGCCTCAGAAGTTCGGAGTTAGGCAGTACAATCGATGCCAGATTTGCGGGCGGCCAAGGGCCTACTATCGGAAGTTTAAGTTGTGCCGGATATGCCTGAGGAACGAGGCCCTTAAAGGCCATGTCCCTGGCATGGTCAAATCGAGTTGGTAGGAGACTGCTGAAATGAGTATGACTGACCCCATAGCGGACATGTTGACTCGTATCCGCAACGCCAGGCAAGCACGCAAGGAACAAGTAACGATTCCTGCCTCCAATCTCAAGATCGGTGTTGCCCAGATCTTGAAGGAGGAAGGATACGTAAAGAAGTATAAGGTCATACGGTCTGCGAAGAATAAGCAGGGTGTCCTGAAATTGACTCTCCGGTTCGATGATGAGACCCTATGTGTCATCGAAGGACTGTCCCGGGTTTCCAAACCCGGTCGAAGGGTTTACGTCGGCCATGACCATACCCTGAAGAGCCACGGTGGCGTGGGAATGCTTATCCTTTCAACCTCGCAAGGAGTTATGACCGACAAGGAAGCGAAGCGGCGCCGAATCGGCGGCGAGGTGCTTTGCAGCGTATGGTAACGGGAGTAATTCAGGAGCTTGATTAATGTCTAGAATAGGCAAGGCCCCTATAGCGATACCTGAAAAGGTCAAAATCACCCTCACCCCCCCAACACTAAAAGTTGAAGGGCCCAAGGGTGAGCTGAGCATGTCGGTTTCGGACTTGGTCAGGGTTGACATGGACGGGTCTCACATCCGGGTATCGGCGGTTGAAGACCATCGGAAATGCCGGGCAATGCATGGGCTGACAAGAACGCTCATCCAGAATATGGTCACCGGGGTGACCGCGGGCTTCACAAAATCGCTTGAGATACAGGGAGTTGGGTACCGGGCTGAAGCGGACAAGGAATCGGTCACGCTGAGCGTCGGCTATTCCAATCCTGTGGTGGTGGCGCTCCTTGATGGCCTGTCCGTGGAAGTCGAGAAGAATACCATAATTCACGTCCGAGGGATCGACAAACAACAGGTCGGCGAGATGGCTGCGATCATCCGAAGAGTTCGCAAACCTGAACCTTACAGAGGCAAGGGGATACGTTATCTCGGTGAACAGATCCGGCGTAAGGTCGGGAAAGCTGGAGCAAAATAGCTTTGGTGCCGGCTTTTGAATGTCCCTGAAGGCTGAGGACGGCTCGCCGGTGTTGGAGAGGAAATATAGAATGGCCAGTGGCACGGAAAAGTCGGCTTCCAGAAAGAAGAGAACCCGGCGGGTACGTTTTAGGGTCGGTCACAACCAGGAGCGCCCACGCTTGACGGTTTTTCGGTCAAACAGAAACATTTTTGCCCAGATCGTCGATGATCGGAACGGTGTTACTCTGGTTCAAGCGTCCACCCTCGACAAGGATTTTCGCAAGAAACTGGGAGATCCCTTTAACGCAGATACGGCCCGTGAGATAGGGAAACGGATCGCGGCCAGGGCCAAAGAGCGAAACATAGTAAAAGTAGTTTTCGACAGAGGTCCTTACCTGTATCACGGCAAGGTCAAGGCTTTGGCCGACGGCGCCCGGGATGGGGGACTGGACTTTTAGGAGCTAAGGAGGAAGCGCTTGCTCAATAGATCCGATATGTCTGCTGAAGGAGAATTGAAGGACCGGGTGGTCCATCTGAATCGTGTGGCCAAAGTGGTCAAAGGCGGGAGGAGGTTTTCCTTCAGCGCAGTGGTCGTTGTTGGAGACGGACAAGGCCGCGTGGGATTTGGTTTGGGCAAAGCCAATGAGGTTCCCGAGGCTATACGCAAAGGGGTGGATCGCGCCAAATCCTCACTGGTGGAGGTGCCTATCGTCAACGGCACAGTCCCCCATGAAATTACCGGTCGGTACGGGGCAGCCAAAGTTTTCTTGAAGCCGGCCGGATCCGGAACCGGGGTTATCGCCGGAGGGGCGGTCCGGGCTGTCATGGAAGCAGCGGGAATCCGCGACATCCTTACCAAGTGCATTGGCACGAATAATCCCCATAACGTGGTGAAGGCAACTTTTGAGGGATTAAAAGGTCTCCGGACACAGCAGCAGATCGCGAAGAAGCTTGGTAAGGCGGGGCTTTCTGAAGAAGAACCGGACAAGGGAGAGGATCATGCCTCTAATGCTTAAGGTGACGTTGAAGAGAAGCCCTATCAAAGCCACCAATTCGCAGCGAGAATCAGTGCGCGGCCTCGGGCTGAGGAAACTCCATCAGAGTCGTCTTTTGCAGGATTCTCCCGAGGTTCGGGGGATGGTCCTCAAGGTGAGCCATTTGGTGGAACTGGAAGAAGTCGCGGAATGATTAGGCGCCTAGTGGAGATATAGATGAACCTTTCGAACCTACAGAGGCCGGATAATAAGAAGCGCAAGCGAGTGGGCCGCGGAGAATCCTCAGGGCTTGGCAAGACATGCGGAAAAGGGCACAAGGGACAGAAGTCCCGCTCCGGCGGCGGAGTGTCGCCCGGCTTCGAGGGCGGCCAGATGCCACTGCAAAGGCGCCTACCAAAGAAGGGTTTTACAAATACCTTCAAGATTCATTACAACATTGTTCGCCTGAAGGACCTCTCCAAGTTTGAGGCGGGTACCGAGATAACGCCCGAATTGCTTCGGGAAAAGGGCATGATAAAACGACAAGGGCCGGTGAAGCTTCTGGCAGACGGTGATGTATCCGGCGCATATAAGATAAAGGTCGAGAGAGTGAGTTCTGCAGCCCGATCAAAGATTGAGGCTGCGGGCGGCACGGTGGAGGAGCAGTGAGAAATCGCTCTCCGTGGACAAGTTTTAGGATCTCGTCAGTTTTTTCCCGTAGGAGACTGCCGTCGTGTTAAGTTCCATCGGCAACATAGCTAAAATTCCGGAACTCAAGCGCAGGGTTATTTTCACACTCCTGATGCTGCTCGTTTATCGAGTGGGTGTGCACATTCCTACACCCGGCATAAATACGATCGCTCTCAAAGATTTCATTTCAAGGTTTCAGCAGACCTTGTTCGGCATGATCGACATGTTCACAGGTGGCGCGATGGAGAACTTCTCCATCTTTTCCCTTGGAATCATGCCCTACATCAGCGCTTCAATCATCCTCCAGCTCCTTACGGTGGTAATTCCGCACCTGGAACGACTTTCCAAGGAAGGGGAAGCCGGTCGTAAAAAGATTACCCAGTATACACGGTACGGGACGGTGGTCCTTTCACTCGTTCAGGGTATGGGAATCAGCATCGGTCTCGCTAAGACCGAGAACCTGGTTTACATACCCGGGCCTGCGTTCGTCATACTCTCGATGATTACACTGACCGCAGGAACCGCTTTCATCATGTGGCTCGGTGAGCAGATCACTGAGAGGGGCATAGGCAACGGCATCTCACTGATCATCTTTGCAGGAATCGTTGCCAGGATGCCGGGTGCTTTGGGCCATACGGTTCAGCTTGTGAAAACCGGGGACATGGGATTTCTAGTGCTCCTTCTACTGCTAGCCATCATGGTGGCCGTTATCGGTATTATTGTATTTGTTGAAAGAGGGCAGCGCCGGATACCCGTGCAGTACGCCAAGCGTGTGGTAGGGAGGCGGATTTACGGAGGCCAGAGCACTCACCTACCCTTAAAGGTAAATACTGCCGGGGTGATTCCGCCCATCTTTGCGTCGTCCCTGCTGATTTTCCCAGCAACGATTGCTCAATTCCTTCACGTCCCAGCTATAACGTATATTACGAGTTGGTTGCGACCCGGGACTGGAGCTTATGAGCTTATTTACGTGGGGCTAATCGTCTTTTTCTGTTATTTTTATACCGCCGTCACCTTCAACCCGGTAGACGTGGCGGACAACATGAAAAAATACGGAGGGTACATCCCGGGAATCAGGCCGGGCAAGAAGACTTCCCAGTATATTGACAAGGTGCTCACGAGAATCACCTTTGGGGGGGCCATGTACGTTTCAGTAGTGTGTGTTCTCCCGTCGATCCTCATTGCACGTTTTAACGCGCCCTTTTATTTCGGAGGAACTTCGTTGCTCATCGTCGTCGGGGTCGCTCTGGACACGTTGACTCAGATTGAATCTCACATGATTCAACGGCACTACGAAGGATTCATCCGAACGGGCCGGATCAAGGGGAGGCGGTAGGCCGCTATTCCTCTAGAACAGGAAGGGACCATGAGAATCGTGTTATTGGGAGGACCAGGTTCGGGCAAAGGGACACAGGCGAAGAAGCTTGTTGACAAGCTCGGCATTCCACAGATTTCCACTGGAGATATCTTCCGGGCTGCGCTCAAGGAAGGGACCCCGATGGGCCTGAAGGCCAAGACGTACATGGACAAAGGAGAACTGGTGCCGGACGACGTTGTCATAGGAGTTGTCGAGGAGCGTCTGACCAAGCCCGACCTTGATAAAGGGTATATGCTCGACGGGTTTCCGAGGACACTCGCCCAGGCGGAAGCCCTGGATAAGATACTTGTTTCGCAGAACAAGGCGATTGATCATGCCATCCTGGTGGATGTTCCAGATGAAGAACTTGTGGGCAGGCTCTCCGGTCGGCGCACATGCCGGAACTCCGATTGCGGCAAGATGTATCATGTGATGTTCAATCGGCCCAAACGCGATGACATTTGCGACGCGTGCGGGTCAGAGCTGTACCAGAGGGATGATGATTCTGAGGCCACCATCAGAGAGCGGCTCGCTGTGTATAACAAGCAAACCGCGCCTCTGATCGACTATTACGACAAGAAGCAATTGCTTCGCCGTGTAGCTGGGGTGGGTCCCATCGAGGAGATCTTTGCAGCCGTGCAAAAGGTTTTGAAATAGGAACCCGTCCCTTGAAGGTGATGAGGAGGGCCCATGAAAGTCAGGGCTTCGGTTAAGAAGATTTGCGATAAATGTAAGATCATCAAACGAAAAGGAACCGTTCGGGTGATCTGCGAAAACCCTAAACATAAACAGCGTCAGGGTTAGGCCCTGTCTGTATTTGTTTCATCGCCAGGAGGAAAATCGTGGCGCGCATCGCAGGTATTGACCTTCCCAAAAATAAGCGTATGGAAGTGGCGCTGACTTATATCTACGGGGTAGGAAAGACCACCGCCCGTAAGATACTGGAAGAGGCCGGTCTGGATCTGGGCATGAAGACAGATCAACTGACCGAGGTCGATGTGGCCAAGATTCGTGAGGCCATTGATCGTTCATACAAGGTCGAAGGCGACCTTCGCCGCGATATAAGTATGAATATCAAGAGGCTAATGGATCTCGGTTGCTATCGAGGCCTGCGTCATCGCCGCGGCCTGCCGGCCCGCGGCCAGCGCACGCATACCAATGCCCGAACCCGCAAAGGCCCGAGAAAGACGCAGATAGGCAAGCGCAAATAGCTCAGCGGGGGCATTTGCGGCTTGCAGGATTAGGAGTGGCCCCTTATGGGTCTGTAGAGAAGAAACACCAGATTACGTACCCCATAGCGGGGCCTTTGAACGGAGAGGTCTATGCCAAAAAGGCGAGTCGTTCGCAAGAAGAAAGAAAAACGCAGTATTCCCAGAGGCGTGGCACATATCCAATCCACGTTCAATAATACGATCGTCACGATTACCGACCACGAAGGTAACGTCGTGGCATGGTCATCGGCAGGCACGCAGGGCTTCAAAGGGTCGAGAAAATCTACACCCTTCGCGGCCCAGATGGCAGCGGAGGACGCTGCGCGTAAGGCCATGGAACAGGGTATGAGGAGTGTCGAGGTCTTGATAAAGGGCCCTGGGGCCGGTCGAGAAGCTGCATTGCGATCCTTGCAGTCGGCGGGCTTTCAGATCACCCTAATCAAGGACGTTACACCCATACCGCATAACGGGTGTCGGCCTCCGAAGAGAAGAAGGGTCTAACAACTGTTTTCGGACACAATAGTTTTCCGAACCAAAGGAGATAGTATTGGCTCGCTATCATGAATCAGTGTGCAGGTTCTGCCGACGGGAAGGGACCAAGTTGTTCCTTAAAGGGGATCGCTGCTACTCGGACAAATGCTCTGTAGAGAGGAGAACCTATCCTCCGGGACAGCACGGTCAGGGTCGTCCGAAACACACAGACTACGGGACACAGCTTCGAGAAAAGCAAAAAGTGAGGCGCATATACGGAGTGCTGGAGAAACAGTTCCGTACGTATATTCATCTTGCAGAGCAGAAGAAAGGCGTGACCGGGGAGAACCTGCTCCTTCTATTGGAATCACGTCTGGACAACATGGTCTTCAGGATGGGGTTCGCGGCATCCAGGGCCGAAGCCAGACAGTTGATAAATCACGGTCACTTTAAGGTTAATGGGCGGAAGGTGGACATAGCCTCGTTCCGGACCAAACCCGGAATGGTCATAGAGGTCCAGGAAAAGAGCCGAACAATACAGGCCATTGACGATTCGTTGAAAACAGTCACCAGGCGCGGGATTCCGCAGTGGCTCGATGTCGACGTCGAGGCATTTAAGGGAGTTGTCAAGGCATTGCCGACTAGAGAGGAACTGCCTCCCACCATTAAAGAGCAGTTGATTGTCGAGTTCTATTCCAAGTAACGCAGCGACCACCTAGGGGGAGAATTCACCTCCTGGGGAATCCTGGATGGATTGTGTGCTACGGCCCATTGTGGGCCTTAAGAAACTGTAAGGGAAATCGATTTCTTACAACCCTATCAGGATTCTGCGTTGCAGAATTCGCATTTAACACGAGGGAAGCCATGAGCGAAACAGGGCAGACCCTGATGAGTCGAAATTGGACGGAACTCATCCGACCTCGCCGCATGGAGGTGGAGGAGGAGTCGCACACCCCTTTTTACGGTAAATTCGTATGCGAGCCGCTGGAGAGGGGGTTCGGTATCACATTGGGAAATTCCCTGCGCCGTGTGCTCCTTTCTTCGCTGCAGGGCGCAGCTATAACTTCGGTGAAAATCGAAGGCGTGCTTCACGAGTTTTCCACCATACCCGGTGTTAAAGAAGACGTCACCGATCTGATCCTCAATTTGAAAAAAGTGCAGCTGAAGCTTCACACCAACTACCCCAAGACCCTCAAGTTGGAATCGGTCGGAGAGGGAGAAGTCCGCGCCGGCGACATTATCGGGGATGAGACGGTGGAGATCATTAATCCGGAGCAGATCCTTGCGACCCTGTCCAAGGAAGGGCGACTTTCCATGGTCATGACCGTGGAATGGGGAAAGGGATACGTTCCGGCAGAGCTTCACAAGACAGAAGATGATCCCATCGGCACGCTGGCATTGGATGCAGTGTTTTCACCAGTCCGCAAGGTGAGCTACAAGATTACCAATGCCCGTGTGGGGCGCAGGACAGATTACGACAAACTCACTGTTGAGATTTCGACCAGTGGGGCGGTTCACCCCGAGGATGCTCTTGCGCAGGCCGCGAAAATCCTGAGAGAACAATTCCTGGTTTTCCTCAATTTTGAGGAAGAAGAGAAAGCTGTTCACGTGGAAAGGCCCCAGCGCGAACCGGAGATTAACGAAAACCTGTACAGAAGCGTGGGAGAACTGGAACTGAGCGTCCGGTCTGCCAACTGCCTTAAGAACGCGGACATCAAATTCATTGGAGAACTGGTCCAGCGCACCGAAGCGGAAATGCTCAAGACCAAGAATTTCGGCCGAAAATCGCTCAATGAAATCAAAGAGATTTTGGCCGATATGGATCTTCAGCTAGGGATGGTGATACCGAATTTTCCCACCAGGGAAGAGTTGGAACGAATGCGACAAGAGCGCGAGAGCTTCATCAGCGAATAAGTCCGGGAGACATACATGCGACACAGGAAAGCAAAATACAAATTGGGCATGAGGACCGCCCACAGGGAAGCTATGCTCAGAAACATGGTGACCTCTTTGCTGGAGTATGAGAGCATTACCACAACCGATGCCCGGGCCAAAGCAGTCAGAAGCGTGGCCGACAATATGATAACCTTGGGCAAAAGGGGCGACCTCCATGCCCGGCGGCAGGCCATGCAAACAATAAGATCAAAGAAAGTCACCAGCCTTCTGTTCGATGAGATCGCCCCTCGCTTCTCCAGCCGGGAGGGCGGGTACGTGCGTGTGGTGAAGAAGGGATTCAGAGCGGGCGATCGGGCCGCCATATCTCTCGTAGAGCTTGTCGAGAAAAATCCCGAGAAGACCAAGGAAAAAAAGACCCCCGGAAAAGCCAAGAGCTTCAAAGATAAGATTGCAGACACCCTGAAGTCCAAGTGAGAGCGTGCTCCTTCCCCCGTTTCCGCTCCAGCGAAAACGGTTTTTGCAAAAGGGTTGCAAATCTGTTCACTGAAGCGGCGCCGCCAGAATTCTGACGGTGACCCGCCGGTCCATTCCGGGTGGGTTGAGTGACCTCCAGTGGTCCTCGGGCGGTCAATTCAAAGGCCCACCCCTGACTCATCGCTCCGCCAACGGACAATGACCTTTCCCCAAAAACCGGAGGCCGCGCGGTTGTCCGGGGTCTGTAACGGCATTGCGGACACATGATCCGTATAGAAAACCTCGCCTTTTCGTATTCCCCCTCAACTCCGCTTATTCTGAATGGGCTGACCCTCACCATCCGGAATCTATCATGGGTAGTGTTAACCGGTCCTGATGGCTCGGGCAAAACTACCTTGGGGAAAATTATAAGTGGCCTATTAAAGCCTCATTCAGGTTCCGTTCAATTCAATCCCCCTCAGGACGATCAGTCTCTGGTCGTGGCTTATCTCGGCGGTGATCCTTATGATTCTATGGTAGGCATCTCCATCGAAGAGGATATAATTTTCGGTCTTGAAAACATGGAGTTGTCGTCATACCAAATAGAGATCAGACTACGGCAGGCTCTTCGTTGGACAGGTTTAGCAGGGATGGAGAAGCGACTGGTCCACACACTTTCGGGAGGTGAGCAGCAGAAAGTGGCCTTGGCTGCTGCTCTGGCCGTCGGGTGTAGGGTCATTGTGATCGATGAGGCTCTTAACATGCTCGACCGGCCGATACGACTCTCGATCAGGTCTTTGCTGGGTTCCCTTCGCGCCACCCCCGGACTTACGGTGATCGAGGTTACTCACAATCTCCAGGACGCTCTCACCGCGGAGAGGATACTGTTCCTTGCCCGGGGAACAATCCTCTTCGACGGAACGGCCGCAGAGTTTCTTGGCAGTCCGGACGGAAGCCGCTGGGCGTCTCTGGCCGGGGGCGTTGCGGGCTTGAGGAGTGCCCTTGTGGGTAGAAGACTTGTCTCGGCATATTGTGGTGATAATTCAGAACTCTCTTCTTGCTTACTGAACATGATCGGGAAGTGACTGTGATTTCTTTAGAAAAAGTTTGAGAACGAAAGCTATCTGGAGTATAAAGAGCATATGGCGCCGGACTTGAGTTCCGGTAAGAGCGTGATGTAAACGCGAGACTTGAGATTTTCCCGAGGAATCTAATCGTGGGCCGTGCAGTCAAATATCTGAGAATCGTTGTGCTCTTGGCTGCGTTGGTGCTGGTAGGCATTTGGGTGGGCGAAAAGAGCCTGACTCAGAAGGCCGGGCTCGAAGACAAAAAATCGTCAATTAGAAAAGAAAACAATAAGCTGGCTTTGGAGATTAAAGAACTGGAACGCCAGGTGACGCTCATGCGCGCGGATTCCTCAACCATTGAAAACGTTGCCAAACGAAAACTCGGTATGGCCAGGCCTGACGAGACAGTATATATATTTGAACAGAGCAATCCATCTGCTGTCAGAGCGACTAACTTAGATTCAACTTTAAAAAACGACCGTAACATCCCATAATATCAATTTTTATTGACAATCTTGTTCTTTTCTTGTATCCTCAACTTTGTGGCCCGAAAGAGGATTCGATTGGGTCCGACCAAGGTAGCGAAATGGCAATTCCGAAAATAATCGGCTTGGACATCGGTTCAAACGCAGTGAAAATGGTCGAAATAGACCGCTCGAAGAAAGGTTTCCAACTCGAATATGTGGGCCTTGCCCCTTTACCCGATGGCGCTATCGTAGACAAGTCAATTAAGAAGGCCGATCTCGTCGGCAACGCCATCAGGGCTCTGCACAACTTAACCAGCCGAAACAAGTACGTGGCTACCTCGCTAGCCGGCAAAGCGGTGATCATCAAACAGGTAACCATGACTTCCATGACGGATAGTCAATTGGAAAAACAGATTCAGATGGAAGCGGAGCCGTACATACCCTTCGACATTAAGGACGTGAATCTGGATTTTTTCATAACGGGGGATCGGCCGGAAAAAGAAGGATCGATGGAAGTCGTATTGGTGGCGGCAAAAAAGGATTACATGGCCGAGTATCTGGACTTGATTAAGTCTTTGAATCTAATCCCCGTTGTTGTGGACGTAGATCCTTTCGCCCTCGAGGTGATGTATGAGTTTTGTTACCCCAACGTGCAGGAAGAGATAGTAGCGCTGGTTAATGTGGGAGCGAGTACGATCAACATCAATATTCTCAAATCGGGCGCTTCTCAGTACACTCGGGATCTTCCGATTGGGGGCGATACCATAACTCGAGAAATAATGAGGTTTTTTGACGTAGATTTCGAGCGCGCTGAGAATATCAAGCGCGGGGCTGATCTGGACAGAGTGAATCCCCGAAATCTCAGGAAGATCTTTCAGCGGTCCGTGGACTACTTTGTCTCGGAACTCCAAAAAATCCTGGATTTCTTTTCCGCCAACGTATCTTACGATCCGATTCAGAAAATATTTCTCTCGGGCGGGGCCGCTACTACGTACGGGCTGGCCTCTACCATGGAATCCGAACTGAACATTCCTGTGGAGATTATCGATCCTTTCAGAAGTCTCAAAGTCAATGAGAAGGTGTTTGACTTGGAGTATCTCAACAGCGTGGGCGCTCAGATGGCTGTAGCCGTGGGCCTCGCTCTCAGGGATGAAGGGGATAAGCAAGTATAGATGGTAAGAGTTAATCTTCTACCCATCAGGGAAATTCTTCGTAAGCGCGAGCTGAAGCAATTCCTGTTGCTGACCGCTGTCATTGTGGCTTCCACTTTTGGCCTCATGGTCTGCACCGCCGTATTCTTTTCCTGGAAGATTTCGGCCTTGGAAAAAGACAAGACGGTTCATGAGACAAAATTGAATCAGCTCAAGGAAAAGAATAAAGAAATTGAGGAACTCAAGAACAGGATAGCGCGACTTCAGAGACAGGTTGACACCATAGAGAAACTAACCAAGATTCGCGATACCCCCGCGCCGTTCATGGAAGCTATTGCTCTCGCCATTCCGGATGAGGTGTGGTTGATTTCGATTACCAAAACGGGGCAAAGTTTCGCCTTAGACGGGGTCGGGGTGGACAACACCGTCGCAGTGAATTTTGTTCAAAGGCTTCAGCGTATTAAGCAAGGTGCCACCGTGAAACAGCCGGAGGTGAATCCAGCTGTGCCGACCGACAAGAGTTTCTTTTCTGATGTGAAACTGCTCCAGATAGTTGCTGCCGGTCGGGCCGGCGGACTTGGCACGATGAGTTTCAAAATAGTCGGAAACGTTCGTTGAGGATACTACCGTGGCTTTAGAACCTCGGGAGATTTTCTTTAAACTCAGCAAGATTCACCGAATCTTGATCGTGGCGGCCATTTGCGTTCTTCTGCTGGTGGCGTTTTATTTTCTGTGGGTCTCAGAAGACCTGGAAAAGGTGAGCAGCCTTGAGACGCAGATTGGTAGGCTCAAGCTTGAGATAATTAACCAGGAAAAGGTCCTGGCCGAAGGCCCTAAATTAAAGGTGCGGATACAGGCACTGGAGAAGAAGCTTCAGACCATGGTTGCCTCTCTCCCCGAAAAACAAGAGATTGAGATACTTCTAAAGAGAATTACCGACCTGCTCTCTCAAACAAACCTTGTAGCAACAAGATTTGTCCCCGGCAAGGAGCAGATAAACGAGGAACTGTATTATGCGACGATTCCTCTCGAACTCAATGTCCGTGGGGATTATCAAAAATTGGGAGCGTTTCTGGCAAGCCTTAATGATCTTCCCAGAATAGTTAATGTTCCGACTATCAAACTCCGCCAAGCCGGTTCGCTGAGCACAAGAGAAAGCGATCTTGTAAAGAAATTAGACGTGATTGCACTGGACTCAGACATCAGTGGTGTAACCTACCGGCGTCTATCTCCTGAAGAAATCAAAGCAATTACACAGCGTAAAGCGCAGGCAGGCAAGCGGGCGGCCCCAGCGAAGCCGAAGCGCTGAGACGGTACGAGATTCCAGAGGTTTCAGCATGAAACACCTTCGACATTCCCACACGATGAGAAGGATATTTTATCTGGGCATGGTTGTTATTGTGCTCGTGCCGTTAGCCGGTTGCGAAGAAGCCAACTTGGCGATTGACAGCATTCTTGGAAGACGATCACCGGTTCTGTCGGCAGCCTCGCAGGCGTCCTCTCAGTCACTCGTCCCCGCGGTAAGACGAGCACCAGGTGAAAAAACCTCACCTGTGGTCGAACCATCTGCACCTGCAGGACAGAAGCCCACGGTAGCGCCGGCGAAAACTGAGCCCGGACAGTATGCGACCCAGCAAGGAAAGAGACGGGCCCCTGGCCAGCTCTCCCCCGCAATGCAACAGGCCGCGCCCGAAGAAAAGAGGGCAGCAGAGATCTTCCAGGCCGTACGGAATCCCTTTAAAGCGCCCACCGAGGTCCTTCCCAGCGAGTGTCCACCTTCTATGCCCTTGTGCAGATTCGATCGCTCACAGCTTAAGCTGGTAGGCGTGATTCAGGTGAGCGAAGGTGAATTCAAGGGCATGGTCGAAGATCCCGATGGCCGAGGCTATTTTATTACTCCCGGAATGCAGATCGGGGGCGCTACGGTGACGCAAGTCACCAACAAGGGCATAACGCTTCACCTCCACAAGACTCGCCAGGATGTCGTGATGCCGCTCTTCAGAGAGGCAAGAGAGGCCGCTGGAGAGTTTTGAGGGTCGGCAAAATTATTTGAAGCACCCCAATTGACACGAATGTATCTTTACTCCCAGCTCGTCGAGCAATTCGCCGATTTTCCTCCGCGAAGCTCCGGTCTGATCGGCTATATCACACGCGGCTTTGCATGAAATGCGGCAGTTTTCCTGGCTTTTCATGATTAGCTCTTTTAGCTCAGTATCATCCATTTAGTGCTGGCTCCTTTCACTATGCTTTCTCCACTTATATCAGGTTACCTTGGATCAGGTAAGTAACTGGGAGGACGCCTGATGGATCTCAAGGGACTCGTGGTATCTCAGGCGGACTCGAGGGACACTTCCGCATACACTCATCGGGTAAGAAGTCTGGCTGAGTGTCTGGTGAAGCGGTCCATCGCCTGTGACTTCTTATACATGAAGGACAACTTCACTCTGCGTAAACAAACCACTGCCTCTTTCTTCATGCCCCTTTGGATTAGAACTCTCAGGAAATATGACTTTATCTACACAGGTTGCGAAGGCGCCGGCCAGGCAATGTTCTTCTGTCGGCCTTTTGTTAAGGCCCCCATCATATACGATATCCACGGTGATTCTGTTGCACAGTCGGCGCTCCAACGGCAGATGGCTTCTACGGGTCACGTTACAGGCGCGTCTTTAAGGGTCAGAATTGTTTCGCGGATGGCTATGGCATGCGCTGATTATGTTGTCACCGTCTCTGAGCCTCACACAGAAGAGCTCATACGGCAAGGGTTGTCAGGAGATCGACTGGGAATAATACGCAACGGGGTTGATCTGGATCTGTTTCGCCAACTCCCCTTTGCTGAGCACCCTCGGTTCACCATTGCGTACGTCGGCGCATTCCAGATCTGGCAAAACATAGACAACCTCATCGCGGCCTTTGACAGAATCAAAAATCCCAATATACGGCTCCTCCTGGTGGGCTTCACGCAAGACGATCTCTCTATCAAACAGCGGTGTGCCGATAAATTCGGACATCGGGTGGAACTCGTTGACAGGACCGACAGAGCTTCACTCATAAACCTATTGAGATCCGTTGCGGTTTTCATTATACCCAGGATCAGCCATTCTGCTCTTCGCAACGCTTTTCCGACAAAATTCGCCGAATATGCGGCCATGGGAAGGCCAATCATGGTCAACGACGTAGATGAGACAGCGGATTTTGTCAGAAAATACGACTGTGGCTTCGTATCGGACCCCTCGCCCGAAGCCATGGCTCGGACCATGGAGGAAGTGGCGAAAATTTCCTCCGAAAGCCTTGCAGAGATGGGAAATCGAGCGAGGAGAATGGCTGAGGAAAACTTCTCTTGGCAAATGATCGGGGATGAGTATGCTACGTTGGTTCGCAACATCGTGGCGCGTTTCCATCGACGTTGAGCGGTCGCCAGCCAGGGAGCAGCGTAAGGCATAGGAGTCTTTCGATGACTGATTTCAAACAGATCGAACTGACCGACAAGAAGGTGTTTGACGATTCATTCGCTGAAGATCCCCCGCGGACGTCCGAATTGACATTCACCAATCTCTTCATGTGGCGCTACCGGTATCAACCAGTGTGGAGCACATGGGATGACTGTCTGTTGATAATTCTGCGGCCGGCCGGCGAAGAGCCTTTCGGATTGCCGCCGACAGGGCCGGAAAACAAGGAGGAGGCCCTCGCACGCCTGTTGCAGAAACTCAAAGAAGTCTCATCAGAGCCGAGAATTTCTCGCGTGGGCAAAGATTTTGTAGAAAATTATGTGGATGCAGATCGTTATGAAATTATACATGACCGAGATAATAGTGATTACGTGTACTTATCAGAAGATTTGATAAAATTGTCCGGCAACAAATTTCATAGGAAGAAGAACCATGTAAATAAATTCAAGAAAAATCATGACTTTGAGTATCGGAGCCTCGATGACGATTTAGCTAAATCATTTCTGGAGCTTCAAGAAACCTGGTGCGAGTTGAAAGATTGCTCTGAAAACCCGGCCCTTCTCCACGAAGATTACGCGATTTATGAAGCACTGTGCAATTATAAAGAGTTGGGTTTTAGAGGAGGTGCGATTTCGATCAACTCGAAGGTAGAAGCGTTCGCACTCGGCGAGCTGCTTAATCCCGACACCGCTGTCATCCATATTGAGAAGGCCAATCCCGACATACCTGGCTTGTATGCTGCCATCAACCAACTTTTCTGTGCTAAGGAATGGTCGGGAGTAAAATATATCAATCGAGAGCAGGACCTTGGCTTGGACAATCTGCGGAAAGCCAAAGAATCGTACTATCCGGACCACATGGTGGAGAAGTACACGGTGATTCACAAGTAAAATGTCAGGGGTGGGGCCAGCTTGGCTAAGGCAAAGTAACACCAATTTGTCTTCGAACAACAATCGGGGGAAGCTTCTTTGAACTGAGGAAGGTTCCCCCGATCTTACTGCCTTGACGCAAGTCTGCAGAATTCCTTCTTTTGCAACTCGTCTCTAACGTGTGGCAATATGGTTCAGGAGCTTGTTTGCATCCGCTATGCTGTGGTTTCCTCAGCAGCCGATTTGCCACCATCACCGGTTGCTTCGCTAAGTTTCAAGAGTCGGTCCCACTTTTCATTCACTTTTCCCTGAATGTAGGCAATGAGCTTATCGTCCAGGTGGCGGTACCTGCCCTGACCCTTGAAATAATCTCCGACAGGCACGAGCTGCTTTGGCTTTCGGCTCATCTTCCAAACGCCGTTTTCGACTTCGTATAGGGGGAAGATCCCTGAATCCACGGCCAATTTGCCGTACTCAATCGATTTCTTGGGGGGGATCCTCCAGCCGGTGGCGCAGACCGACAAAACATGGAGATAAGCCGGGCCATCGGCCTCTTTAGCCTTTTGAACCTTTTTGATTAAATCTGTGTAGTAGCTGGGGCAGGCCGTCGCCGCGTACGGTATACCGTGGGCTGCTGCGATGGCTGTCATATCTTTCTTCCAAGTGGTCTGGCCCGATGGGGTGACCTTTCCTGCCGGAGAGGTGGTAGTGGAGGCCCCGAACGGGGTCGACGAAGAACGCTGCACCCCCGTGTTCATGTATGCCTCGTTATCCACGCACACATATATCACTTTGTGCCCACGCTCCATCATTCCCGAAAGGGCCTGAAATCCTATGTCGGCCGTCCCTCCATCTCCCCCCATCGCCAGAACGGTGACGTCCCGATCAGGAATGCGCCTCTTTCGCCTCAACACTTTTAGTCCTGATTCTACTCCTGAAGCCACGGCCGCTGCGTTTTCGAAGGCCACGTGAATCCAGGGGATATTCCAGGAAGTCAAGGGGTACGGTGAAGAGATGATCTCCATGCATCCGGTGGCCATAGCCATGATCACGTCGGGACCGATCGCTTTGAGCACATGACGGACCGCCAAAACTTCCGCGCAGCCCTGGCATGCACGATGGCCCTGGTTTATGTATTCTTCAGTAGGAAAATTCTTGAGTGGTTTCAGAACTTTCTTTGTGCTTGCATCAGCCATGGGATTCTCCCTATAGATATCGATCGGCTAACCACGAACGCCATATAGGTGGTATCCGTAGGTGGACTCAGAAAGCGCCATGTCAACCATGTTTGAAACATCGTCCGGGGTGACGTCTCTCCCTCCGAGCCCTGCTATCATGCAATGGATCTTTGGTCTTTGTGGTTCGTGATACATCACTGCCCGTAATTCCGAAGTCACTGGTGCATTCGCTGCGCCGAGGGACATGGACCGATCCAGAACCACAACATTTTTTGCCGGGGCCAGGATTTTTCGGATTTCATCCATCGGCAGGGGACGCCATAGTCGCAGCCTCACCAGACCCACTTTCTTACCTTGTTCCCTCATGCGGTCCACAGCTATAGAAGCAGTTTCACAGATAGAGCCCATCCCGAAAATGATGGTTTCGGCTCCCTCAACCTTATAGGTTTCGACCGGCTTGTAATGCCGTCCGGTTAGCTGTCCCAACTCGTCCCATGCTTTCAAAATGACTTCTTTGGACTGGATCAGGACATGGTCATGGGCCATCTTCTGTTCCACATAGATTTCCGGCATGCCAAACGCGCCCATGGAGACCACTTTGTCCGGATGAAGCCGGTTGAGAGGTTTGAACCGCGGAAGATACTTTGCGACCATCTCCTTGGTCCAGAACTCAATAGGTTCGATCACGTGAGTGAGGGTGAAACCATCAACGTTGAGCATTACAGGCAGCGAAACCGTCGGATCTTCCGCGACCCGGAACGCGTGGAAGATTGCGTCGTAAACTTCCTGACCGTTTTCGCAAAATACGTGAATCCACCCCGCATCACGCACCATCATGGTATCCGAGTGATCGTTCCAGATGGATAGGGGGGCGCTCAAAGCCCGGTTCGACAAGAACATAACGATGGGGAGCCTCATGGAAGCCGCGATGAACACGATCTCCGCCATAAGGGCCAAACCTTGAGATGCTGTCGCAGTGAAGGTCCTGGCTCCAGTGGCAGCAGACCCGCAGCAGACGCTCATAGCAGAATGTTCCGACTCCACGGGAACAAACTCTGCGTCCAGGTGCCCGCTTGCCACTAATTCCGACAAATGTTCTACAACGTGCGTTTGTGGTGTGATCGGATAGGCAGCCACAACGTCCGTGTCGCAAAGGCCGACAGCTTCGGCCGCGGCGATGGAAACTTCGATTCCAACTCTCTTGCCCATCACTTCCCCTCCTCTACAATTTCAATCGCATCTACGGGGCACTCGTACGAACAGATTCCGCAACCTTTGCAATAGTCATAGTTCCAAACCATGCAATTATTCTCGTAGTCGGGGGATATTGCGGCATCGGGGCACATTATGTAGCATCTCCAGCAACGGATGCACTTTTCTTCAAGATATACCGGCTTCTCGGAACGCCAAGTTCCGGTGTGATAGCACGAAGCATTGCCAGGCTCGGTGATGACGCCTCCGGGCTCCACCTCTTGCCATTTGATTTGATCCATGGGTTTAGTCACAGTAGTCCTCCCTTTTGAACGGGTGCCAGGCACAGCACGATTTCAGAAGCCTGGGATAATCCATCCATTCATTCAATTACCGTAGTCTCCTCATAGGCTCTTTTCATTGCCTGGATATTCCTGGCCGCTATTTTGCCGAAGCGCTTTGTAAATGGTTCTTCAAGATCTTCTACGGTGAGTAGGTTTGTTCCTTTTAGAAGCGCACCAACCATGGTGGTGTTCGTGATTGGCAATCCCAAGACTTCCCGGGCGATAGTTCCCGCATCAACGATCGCTATCCTTCCGTTGTACGAAAGATGTTTTCTGATTGAATCCGGATCGTGGGACGAGTTAATGATCAGAATCCCCTCCTTGCGCATGCCCTCCGTAGGGTTAGCAATGTCCAGAAGCGAGGGGTCAAGGACGATTACAGCGTCCGGGTTGTAAACCTTGGACCTTATCCGGATAGGCTGATCGTCAACCCTTGCGAACGCGACGACAGGTGCGCCTCTTCTTTCCGGTCCGAAGCTTGGAAAGGCGGTTGCGTACTTTCCCGTAGCAATTGCCGCCTGAGCAACAAGTTCGGCTGAGGTAACTGCGCCCTGGCCGCCTCTGCCGTGAAATCTCATTTCAATCATGGTTGCCCCTTTCGGCGAGAGTCAATCACAGTTTTCGTCTTCCTCTTGGAATTCATCCATAACCGGGTATCTCATCTGATCGCTGATTATTTCCATGCAATTCATGAGATGGTATTTTGCCTCTGACAGCTCTAAGATCTCTGAGGGTAGGAGCTCCTTTTTTTGCAAGTACGCGTCGATTCGCTCATTTAGTAGGCTAATGTGACGCAGATCCACTTTAAAAAAATCCTCCTCCAACCCTGCTGACGCTTCGGGCGACGTTACAGATTGGACTAGCTTCAGGTCCCATTCGTCAAGCTTCTTCCAGCGTGCCACAGTCGCCGGGTGGATGCCTAGCCTTTTGGCGAGTTCTTTATTGGTGATACGTCCGCGATCGCTCAAGAATGTCTGTTCGGCGATTTTGCGGTCTTCATTTTTCTTCATGAGGTAATCTCCTGTAGCCCGTCGCGGTCTAAGGTTGACAACAGGCCACCGCCGGAAATATTTATTATTAGCAGATTGTGCTTATCGCAATCAAGGGCTATCAATCGTTACGATCCCGATTCTTCGGCCCTTTCGAGAAACCGAGCAGCTACCACAAACCATAACTAGAGTCGGAATCATGCCTTTGTCAAAGAATCAGGTTTTGAGACCAGTGTCATTGAGAGGAGTGAAACGACGAAGCAATCTGTTCTTGCCCGTTATTAGATTGCGTCGGGCTTACGCCCTCGCAATGACAGTTGAAGACATTACCAAGTGAATAATTCCGACTAGCGATATCTCCTCAGAGACCAATGCCATGCCAGTTGATGAAGAATTCCTGAAAAATCTTCCCACAAGCCCCGGCGTTTACCTTATGTCCGACCGCAGGGGAAAGATACTGTACGTCGGGAAAGCCGGAAATCTTAGAAACCGCGTCCGAAGCTACTTTGTCAAAGGTGGTGACGAAAGACCCTCTATCCACTACCTCATGGAGCGCGTGGATACGATCCGAACCATCCTGACAGAGACCGAAAAAGAGGCTTTAATCCTTGAAAATAACCTCATCAAGGAGCACAGGCCAAAGTACAACGTCAATCTGCGAGACGACAAATCCTTTTTTTCCCTCAGGCTCAACGTATCTCATCCTTTTCCCAGGCTCACGCTGGTGCGCACTCAAAAGATCAAACCGGATGGTGAACGGTACTTCGGTCCCTATTCGTCAGCTCGAGACGCTCGTATCACACTGAATTTTATCCGAAGGCTCTTTCCTCTGCGTCAATGTACCGAAAGGCAACTGGCAACCTGTACGAGGCCGTGTCTGAACTGTCAAATGAGGCGTTGTCTATGCCCCTGCGCAGGAAAAGTGGACCCTGGAGAGTACCGCCGTATGGTGGAAGAGGTCACGCTGCTTCTGCAAGGAAGAGCCGAAGATCTGTTTAGGACCCTCAAGCGTGAAATGGACGCGGCGGCCAACGAGCTTCGCTTCGAGGAGGCCGCGAGGATCAGAGATCGGCTTGCGGCTGTGGAGCGGACCCTCGAGGCCCAGAATGTCTCGTTTTTTCACCTGAAGGATCAGGACGTCATAGCGTTGGCTGAGGGTGACGCGCAGATCTTCGCGGTGGCAGTGCTATCGTTTCGCAAGGGTAATCTCCTCTCGGGAGAGTCCTTTTTTTTCCGAAATCCAGCCCTCGATGCCGAGGAAGTGTTGGCTTCATGCATCAAACAATACTATGCCTCGGCCGCGTTTGTTCCCAAGGAAGTGTTCGTGTCGCGGCCTATCGAGCAGCCGCAGCTTATAGAGGCTTGGCTCTCTGAACTGCGTGGCAACAAGGTGACTGTGAGGGTCCCCCTGCGCGGTCAGGGGGAACGCCTGATGCGGCTGGCCCTCAAAAATGCGGAGGATGCCCTTTTACGCGAGGCTCAGAAAGATTCCGTGGAGAGGGCTCTGGAGAGGATTGCTTCAAAACTGCACCTCCCCTCCCCTCCCCGTCTGATCGAAGGGTACGACATCTCCAACATAGCAGGGAGCCAACCCGTAGGGGTGAAAGTATCTTTCAGGGATGGAGAACCGGAAAAGGCTGGCTACAGAAAGTACAAGATCCAGGGCTTTCCCGATCAGGACGATCCGGGAATGATCCACCAGACTATCACTCGCCGCGTATCACACAGGGATCAAGAACCGCTCCCGGACCTGTTCCTCATAGATGGTGGGAAGTCTCAGCTCAATGCAGCTTCCCAGGCTCTTAGAGAAATTCCGGGAAACGAGACGCCGGCTATCGCGGGAATCGCCAAAGCTCGCGGTGAGGGCGAGGAAGAGCGCTTCTATCTCCCCAACAGAAAGAACCCGGTCGTCTTCCCCAGGGGTGACTCCGGCCTGATGCTTCTCATGAGGGTTAGGGACGAGGCACACAGATTCGCGCACACGTTTCATACTAAGAGTAGAACAAAAGCCGTGATAAGCTCGGCCTTGGACCAAATTCCCGGCATCGGCCCCAAGAAACGCCAGGCCCTTCTGAGAGCATTCGGCAGTGTAAGAAAGTTGCTAGCAGCCACTGACGAGGATATTGCCGCGGTTGCAGGCATCGGAAAAAAGGATGTGGAACGAATCCGTGCACATTTCAAAGAAAAACAGATCGGTTTGACTGCGTAATGAATGAAATCCTCCATCAACAGATACACTCCAGAGCAACAATGCCCCCGGTAAACGTTCTCGGCGTTTCTGTTGACCGACTCACTCCGGATTCTCTCATCGAGCAAGCGCTTGCACTAAACCCAGGGGACAAGACCGCGACGGTGATGTACGCAAATATCCACGTTCTCAACACTAGCCGGCGGGATCGTGATCTCCGGCCAATCCTCAATAGTGCGGACATAGTCTACTGCGATGGGTCAGGCGTCAGGCTTGGAGCCTGGCTTTTGGGCCATCGGATTCCACCTCGCATGACCGGGGCAGACTGGATGGACCAGTTGTGCGCCGCGTCCGCAGCACGGGAGGCCAGTCTATATCTATTAGGCAGCCGGCCGGGAGTCGCCGAGCGAGCGGCGCGCGCGTTGCGAGTTCGACATCAGGGACTGAATATTGTCGGAACTCACCACGGTTACCTTCAAGATCCGACAGTCAGCGCTGCTGCTATAACTTCCATTAATGCGGCCCGTCCGCATATTTTGTTCGTCGGTATGGGAACGCCCATTCAGGAGCGATGGACTTCTGAGCACCGACACGAACTCGATGTTCCGGTTGTCTGGGCCGTGGGGGCTCTCTTTGATTTTATTGGAGGCTTCCAACGCCGCGCCCCCCACTGGATGCTGGATCATCACCTGGAATGGCTGCATAGATTTTGGGTAGACCCAAAGCGCATGTGGAGGCGATATATCGTGGGAAATCCTTTGTTTGTGTGGCGAGTAATAATGCAGCGATTAGGGTTGTTGCTGATGGTGTGAGAGGGCACAGGCATTAGCCGGTTATAAGAGGTGGCGGTCAAAGAATGAATAATCCGCTAAATCATACAGGGATCTGACAAAGCCCTGATCCGTGGCACCCCTGGCGATGCTCTTTGTGTCTGAATTGTTCCGCCAAGCCGCCTGCAAGAAACTCTTGGGCTAGCCGGACTGCTCATTTGGCCTAAGGCGAAATGAGCAGTCCGGCGAAGGTTAGAAGTTCTTGGGGAGGGGTTCGGGGAGGCCCTTGTTGCAAGAAGGGCCTCCCCGATTCATTATTGCTCCAAATCATTACACCCTGCTTGCCACCAGCTCTGTTATGTCCATCACCTTGATTTTAGCTTTTTTCTCTTTTCTTGCCCTGGCCGCGGCCTGATTAAACGAGCCTTTGCAAGAGGGGCAAGCGGATACAATTACGTCCGCGCCGAGGTCGATGGCTGTCAGGAGCCGCTTGTACCCGATTTCTCCGGCCATCTGGTTATCGAATCCTTTCATGCCGCCTCCGCCGCCGCAGCATTTAGCTTTATCTCTGTTCAGGGGGAACTCGAGAAGCTCAATGCCGGGCAGCGCTTTCAACACGTTGCGCGGAGGTTCGTACACGCCCATGTGGCGCCCCATGTCGCACGGGTCGTGATAGACCACCTTGAAGGGTTTAGCCTCGTCCTTGAACTTCAGCCTGCCTTCGCTGATGAGTTTCTCTATGAATTCAACCGCGTGCAGGACCGTGTACCCGTTCCCTCCGCCATAGTGAGGATAGAGATCACGAAAGGTCTTGAGACACCCGGCGCAAGAGGTGATCAACTGCTTTGGCTTGTACTTCGCAGTTTGCTCGTCGTGCTTCGCCATCGCGGTCTTGAAGGTCGGCATGTCGCCGACGAGATAGGCCAGGTAACCGCAGCAAGTTTCCTCTTCTCCCAAAGCTCCATAGTTAACGCCGGCCTTGTCCAGTATTTGCATGAACGCAGGGATGATCTTTACATCCTGGAAGCTTGTGACGCATCCCAAGTGAAGAACCGCCTCGGTTTCTCCTGCAACCGCTTTCTTGTAGTCGGCTGGATAACTGTCAGCCCGCTTTTCTTTGGGAGCCAGCAAGGGGTTGGCCGCGTCGATCATGGCCGCGAGCGCAGGCTTGAACGCGTCAGGGAGATACCCCTTTTCTACCAACCTTTCGCGGGCAGCGCGAATTACACTTGATACCTTCACCTGCGCGGGACAGACGGCCTTGCAATTGAGACAGAGCATGCATTGGTAAAGACGTTTAGCAAGATCCGCGGACGGTTGGAGATTGCCGATCAACATGTTGTAGGCAAGAGTGACACGGCCTTTGGCGTTCAATGATTCCAGAGTGGTCTCCCCGAAGGTTGGACAGCCAGCCCTGCAAAAACCGCACTGAATGCACGCTATAATTTCGTTGTCCACATCTTCGGGAAAGTGTTCTATTTTTTCGGGCTCCTTCAAATACCTGGCGAAGCTGTTTTCATCCAGAATGTCCTTTATTGAGTCGTCGAAGCCCATTTTGCCAGGGTTCAGAATATTGTTCGGATCCAGGGCCCTCTTGATGTCCTTCATCACATTCAGAGCTTCCCCGAGCTGATACCCGATGTACGGGGACTTGGCCATTCCAACGCCATGCTCCGCTGACACGGTGCCCCCGTAACGAAGCGTCATCTCGATGAACTCCAGGGCAATCCCTTTCACCTTTTCCCATTGTTCGGGAACCGTGGGATTCATGATGAACGTGGCGTGCAGGTTTCCGTCGCCAATGTGACCGAACGTAGCCACCGGGAAGCCGTATTTCCGGCCGATCCGTTGAATATCCGCGATTGTTTCAGGAATTCTGCTTATGGGCACTCCGAAATCTTCCACAAGGGGGACCAGGCGGTAACCCGGCTGAAGCCGACTCATCGCGGGGACCAGTCCTCCCCTTGCAGCAAAGAGCTTCGCTTTCTCCACCGGATCATCGGACCAGACATTTTCGAAGCCACCTACGGATTTGCATATCTCGTCGATCTTCTTGATCTGGTCCAAGACAGCGCCCTTGGGACCGTCGATACCCATAAATAGCTGGCAGTTGACCTCCTTGGGTATATCCATTTTCAAAGCATCGCGAGCCACGTCGAGACAGACGTTGTCAAGGATCTCGCAGGTGGCCAACTCCAAACCCGATGTAAAGATTTTTTCCACGGCTTTGCCGGCCGTATCCACGTCCGGGAACGAAGCTTTCGCGAATGCCTCGTACTCCGGTATGGGAAGAATTTTCAGTACAGCCTCGGTGATGATCCCGAGGGTGCCCTCCGAGCTGGCAAAAAGGTGGGTCAGGTCGTAACCCGCGGAGCTTTTCGGGGCTATGTCTCCGGTCTTTATGACTTTTCCGTCAGCCAATACCACGGTAAGACCCTTAACATAGTCCTTTGTAGTGCCGTACTTGGCCGCCCTGACTCCGCTGGCGTTGGTTGAGATCATTCCACCGATAGTAGCGATAGGCGCGCTGCCGGGGTCCGGGGGGAAGAAATGGGTAGGGGCTAGCTTGGCATTAAGAGCGTTACAGATGACCCCCGGTTCGGCTACTGCATAACCGTCGGCCTTATTGATCTCCCTGACCGCGGTCATGCGAGTGAAGTCCAGTATCACGCCTCCTTTGACCGCCAGCACAGCTCCGGTAACTGAAGAGCCGGTGCCACGGGCCACGACGGGGATTCGCTGCGAATTCGCCAGTGCAAGAATCTTGCTTACCTGTTCGGTGTCACTCGCAAACACCACAGCCTGCGGTACCCCTGCATGGATGGACATATCTCTGGAATAGGCCAGACAATCCACCGGTGAAGCAGTGATATTGTCCGCCCCCACTATGCTGGTCAGGTTCTCTATGAAATCCATGTCTGTGTTCTCCTGGGGCAGAATCCGTACCTTTATCTAAAGGCTTGAAAAGGCGTTTCGAACGGTTGCGATGGGATTGAGACTGGAAGCACCATATGGCCTAGCTCACCAAGTTCATAATACCGTAAGGGCGACAATAAATCAAATTTCCAGCGGCTCTTGAGATGGCGTATAAACCGGCCTGTTCCATGGTTCAACGAAATAGCAACGTTCCAAAAGAATATGACAAAATTCATCATGATGAACTTATTCTAATCTGGCTACTCCAAATTGCATTTTTGGACGTGAAAGCTTGGCCAAGAATTTGATGTTGCGTCCCGTAAACCCGGAAATCGGACCAATTCCAATGCTCCTTCAAGGCAGTCCTGCTTCATCGCCGCGGTTCCTGCCGTTCGAGCAAATCTCCTACGCTGCGAACGCCACGCTTTTGGCGTGGCCGGCTGCACTCCTGGGACTTTTCCGAAATGCAGCCAGTCCCTCCAGCTGCGCGATTACTTGTCTAGAAGTGCGGTGGTATCATGCTGGTCTACAAAAGATTATTTTTAAATACATGGTATAATGGATATTCAGGTACCAAAAAATTCCCGCAGTGCAACCAGCGCAAAAAAATGAGAAGGGTTGTTTACTTCGTGGAACGCGTGTGATATTAGTATCAGATTGAGCTGACCAAGCCTTTAGATGCCTATCCAGGAGGAAGAGAAGAGTTGGCATTTCCTACGGAGAAGAAAAAAACAATCATCGAGAAGTACCGGATCCACGAGAGTGACACGGGATCACCTGAGGTCCAAATAGCGCTCCTGAGCGAGCGGATCGGATACCTGACCGAACATTTCAAAATTCACAAGAAGGACCATCATTCTCGTCGAGGTCTTCTAAAGCTTGTGGGTCAGCGCCGACGGCTACTGGATTATTTGAGAGCCAAGAACGTAGACCGGTACAAAACTATCATCGCCGGACTGGGTATCAGAAAGTAGCTCTGACCCCTTGGGGCGCGACATCGCGGCGGGGATAGTCCCCCGATCGCGTGGTGAGGATTATCAGAATTATGGCCCATATTGCAAATGCCACCGTTTCAGGGAAGGAAATATCGTTCGAGACAGGACGTTTGGCCAAACAGGCCTCAGGAGCTGTTCTCGTTACCAGCGGGGAGACGGTGGTCCTCGTCACGGCTGTTTCAGAAAAACACGGCAGAGAAGGAATCGATTTCTTCCCGCTAACTGTTGACTACCTGGAGATGACGTACGCTGCCGGAAAAATACCCGGCGGTTTTTTTAAGAGGGAAGGTCGTCCCACAGAAAAAGAGATCTTGACCGCGAGGTTCATCGATCGCCCCATACGCCCATTGTTTCCCAAGGGCTTTAAAGCAGAAACTCAGATCATAGCCACTGTTCTTTCGTCTGACGGCGAGACCGATGCTGACATGCTTGCCATAAACGGGGCTTCCGCGGCTCTCCACATCTCGGATATCCCTTTTGGTGGGCCTATCGGAGCGGTACGAATAGGCCGGGTCGATGGAAATCTGATCGTCAACCCCTCGCCGATGGAGGACTCCTATTCCGACCTAAGCTTAATAGTAGTCGGTTCACGTCAGGGCATCGTTATGGTCGAGGGGGGCATGGATCGGGTTGCCGAGGAAGTCGTCCTTGAAGCCATATTCAAAGCTCACGATGAAATCATGCAGATAGTGGAGGCCCAAGAAAAGCTCCGTGAGCTGGTGGGCAAGCCCAAACGAGAGGTTTCGGCACCGGTTCAGGATGTCGAACTGATACAAAAAATTTGGAGTGATTGGGGTGAACAGATCGACCAGGCTATCACAATTCCCGCTAAGCTCGAACGATACCGCTCCCTGCACGAAATCTATGACAAGATCGTTGAATCCATAGGAGAGGAAGGGGCGCAGAGACGCTCCGAGATCTTGGGTTATTTGGAGAAGATCGAGGGCGAATACATCCGGAAAATGATCTTGGAAAAGGGAGTCCGCATTGGTGGGCGCGGTTACACCGATGTTCGTGATATCTCAATCGAAATAGGAATCTTGCCTCGAACTCACGGTAGCGCGCTCTTCACACGCGGCGAAACTCAAGCACTGGTTATAGTGACTCTTGGCACATCCTCCGACGAGCAGAAGATCGAGGCGCTAGAAGGTTCAAGCTACAAGTCGTTCATGCTCCACTACAAATTTCCTCCGTTTTCTGTCGGTGAAGTCAAGTTTCTCAGAGGCCCCTCTCGCCGTGAGGTCGGCCACGGCGCGCTTGCCGCAAGATCTCTCGCGTATCTGCTGCCTAACGATGAGGAATTCCCCTATACCATCCGCGTGGTCTCAGAGATATTAGAGTCGAACGGGTCCTCGTCTATGGCCACGGTTTGTGGGGCATCGCTATCCCTCATGGATGCAGGCGTTCCATTGGCAGAGCCTGTAGCGGGGATTGCCATGGGACTCCTCAAACACGATGGCGGCGTGATAGTGCTATCGGACATCATCGGAGATGAAGATCACCACGGCGACATGGATTTCAAGGTGGCGGGGACCAGGGAAGGTATTACTGCCCTGCAAATGGACATCAAGATCGAAGGGATCACTCGTGAGGTCCTGACTAAGGCTCTGTTTCAGGCACGAGAGGGACGTATACACATACTCGACAAAATGGCCGAGACGATCAGCAAGTCCAAGGCAGAAATATCGCCGTACGCGCCCAGGATCTTCGTGATGTATGTGAACCCGGATAGAATCAGGGACATCATCGGTCCGGGCGGAAAAGTGATCCGTGCCATTCAGGAAGAGACCAACACTAAGATTGAGGTTGACGACTCAGGAAAGGTCGTGATTGCCTCAGTGGATGTTGAGGGTGCGGATCAGGCGAAGGCCGCGATCAAGTCCCTCACCCAGGAGGCCGAAGTGGGGAGAATCTACATGGGGACCGTTCGCAAAGTCACCGACTTTGGCGCTTTCGTGGAGATCTTCCCGGGCACCGACGGCCTGGTGCATATTTCGCAGCTTGCTCCGGAACGGGTCCGGCAGGTGACGGACGTTGTCAGAGAAGGGGACAGCTTCCCGGTCAAAGTGATCGGAATCGATCCTCAGGGCAAGATCAAGTTGTCACGGAAAGACGCTATCGGGCTAACTCCCGACAAATGAATCAAGGAATCGTGATCCCACCCTTGGCCACCAAGTACGGAGACCTTAACACCTACCGCAAAACCACTCTTGATAACGGTCTACGGGTTGTTACGGAAGCAATGCCTTACCTGCAATCCGTTTCACTGGGAATCTGGGTGCGTTCCGGGTCTAGGTTCGAGCAGCCTGCGGTAAACGGAATCTGCCATTTTATAGAGCACATGCTCTTCAAAGGGACTGAGCGCCGCTCAGCCTTTACGATTGCCAAAGAGATCGATTCCGTGGGCGGAGTGCTCAATGCCTTTACCAGCAAGGAATTGACTTCGTTCTACTGCCGCATCCTCAGCGAAAACCTCGAACTTGCTATGGACCTGCTGAGCGATATTTTCCTTAATGCTTCATTTCCGGAAGAAGAGATCGAGCGGGAAAAGCAGGTGATCTGCCAGGAGATCCACCAGATGGAGGATAATCCGGAAGACCTGGTGCATGAGATCCTGGGAATCAGATTCTGGCGCGACGACCCGTTAGGCCAGCCGATACTTGGGACCCTAACCAATATCGCCAAGTTGGACCGAGATACCCTAGTTGGATTCAAGCGTAATAACTATACTCCCGAAGAGACCATCGTGTGCGCGGCAGGGAACATTGAGCACAACCGCTTTGTGGATCTTGTCGAAAAACAGATGAGCGGATTTCCGCGCGGTTCGGCTCAGGCCCGTACCACTGCACCCAGGACTGATTCATCCGCTAATGTTGTCGAACGCGATCTTGAACAGGTACATGTTTGCCTCGCAGCGGTAGGCCCCAGTGCAGTTGACGAAAGCCGGCACGCAGCATACATCCTCAATACTATCCTCGGCGGCGGGATGAGTTCCAAGCTCTTTCAGGAGGTCCGGGAAAAGAGAGGGCTGGCCTATTCCGTGTACTCTTATCTCTCTTCTTTCTCAGATACCGGGATTTTTGGGATTTACGCCGGATGCGACCCCGAGCGCCTCGAAGAGCTTATGCATACCATGGGCAAAGAAACGTTGGAACTCTCCAAGAGCATCACAGAAGAAGACATTGTGACCGCTAAGAGTCAGATCAAGGGGAACATCATTCTCGCGATGGAATCCACCGACTCGCGCATGAATCGCCTGGCCAAGGGAGAGTATTATTTTGGCCGTCAAATTTCTCTCGATGAAATAATCACTTCCATGGAGAATGTTACTGCAAGTGATTTGCAAGCCACCGGGGAACAGGTAATCAACTCGGATCGTTTTACCATTGTGGCCCTGGGACCCGTCTCGCCGGACACCGACCTTTTCAACCTGTTCGGGAGCTGAGCTACACACATCCCTCGGGCTCTCATTCCAATCTCTGTTCTTTACTGCCCTTGGATTCTCTACGGCTGATCTCAGCCTTCCTCCCGGCGTTATCTATCGAAACCGCAACGTTTCCGAGACTTCTTATGCCTAACAGATTTATGACCCGTTTGATTTTCCTGTCAAATACATGCACTTCGATCCCACCCAGAGGCAGATTATAGAGAAAAGCTGTCTTCACTTTGTACCGGGTCACCTTGTGAGTGGAACCATCCGCTGTGGTTACCATGCCTTTTCCTATTTCCGTCACTCCGGCATCACGCCTGATCTCTTCGAGGAGATCCCGGTCGATGAGGGTAAATGTGGCCCCAGTATCCAGGAGAAATCTGTGAGGTGTCCCATTCTTGCGGAAACGGACCTGAACGAAAATGTGGCCCCCTTCATTAATTGGCACTGTGACACTGAGGGGACCCGAAGCCGAGAATGACATTTCTCTCAGAATTTTTTCGGCTATCTTTCTGGTTTCCTCATCCGGGTTGAGGCTTAATGCCTTATTCCCGTCGCTTCGAGCGGATTCAACCTTATCCTGCCGAAGGTATGCCAATCCTCTGCCCGCATAGGCAAAGCTAGATATCGGGTCCAACTCGATTGCTTTGTTCAGGTCGCTGACGGCCTTGTCGAAGTGACCCTGGTTGATAAATGCAATCCCGCGGTTGGCAAAGCAGACTGAGCGGAGGGAATCGTTATGGTGAGCCGTCTTGATCGCCTCGGTAAAGTCACCCAACGCGCGGCTTTCACGGCCCTGCCGGAGATTTAGCACGCCACGCAGTTGCAGACCCGAGGCAAGCGTTTCCCCTTCCACTTCGTCGGACGCCAAGATTTCGTCCAGATCCTTGTAAGCGCCTTTGAAGTCACCCTTACCGAAATAAGCTTGAGCCCTGGCCAGTCTCACCACTTGTGCATTTCGTCTGTCATATTCTGCGGAGTTCAGGGCTTCGGAAAGGGTACGAATAGCCTGCTCATAATTGCCGCTCTTGAGATGTTGTTTCCCCTTTTCAAACAAGGTTGCAACATTCTCAGCGGCCCAGGTCTGCAAACTACCGGCCGCAATTACCATCATGGAACAAAAAACCGCCCACACTATGACGGACGTGAATCTGGCTGTTTTGAAGTCCGTTGTCATTATTTCGGAGGCCGCCTTTTGAACCATTCTACGATCCCTTCCAACTCGGCTAACTCTCGGCCGGAAAACTTCCTCACCAACGTGACGACCTGCTGGGCCAACCAAAATCTTTCTTCTTTTTGCGCGTGATCGGCAGCATCCAGGAACTCGTGCAGCACATTCGTCAATATCCTGAGTTGGTCGAAAATGGAATCTGCCACTATAGCGTCCAGCTTCCTCTGCCGGGCTTCCAGGATTGTCACCACTTTTGAGGGATCGATGGACGGCCCGGAGCTTATGGGCGTGCCCCCTTTCAGTATTGCGCCTGCATGGCCATCAGGCAATGTGTAACCACGTTGAAGTTCGTCCGCCTGAAAAGCCGGGTAGATTTGCCTTAGCTGAACCCCAGTCCTCACGTCGAAGAATTCCGGCAGGACTTCCGGATTGGTTTCCTCTGCGCCGCGGCGAACCCTGACAAGGATGGTGGCCTCCCGTATCAGAACGTAATCGTAATCATCAGCGGTGCTCATGACGGTATAATATCATGCGGAGAAGCATTCGGTAAAAGAGAAGAGTAAATATCAGCCTGTGATGCTTTTGTCGGCCTAAGTGCAGCAGTACCTCAAAACGGAAAAAATCCTTCCGTCGGACTGACCTGGCAAACTGTAGACTTAGAACGGCCGAAGCACTACAATCCCCTTCGGGATTCCTTCGTACGCCTGAGTGGCAGACAAGGGTCGTTCAGATTTTTGCTTTACATTGGTCTTGGCCGAAGATAGTATCCGCCCGTTTCAATGAATTGGGCCTGAACCATAATGAAAATCACAAAACTCGAAGTCAAAGGATTCAAAAGCTTTCCGGATAAGACTGTCTTTGAGTTCAAGCCCGGCATCACTGCAATTGTGGGGCCGAACGGCTGCGGAAAAAGTAATGTTTTCGAGTCCATGCGCTGGGCTATGGGGGAACAGAGAATTCGCAGCCTCCGTGGCAAGAAAATGGAAGACGTCATCTTCAACGGCTCGGAGAGCCGAAAGCCGGTCGGCATGGCGGAAGTGAGGCTGGTTCTTTCCAATACGGAAGGTCTGGCCCCCGCTTCCATGGCCGACTACGATGAGATAATGATAACCCGTCGCCTGTTCCGGGACGGCGAATCTCAGTACGAAATCAATAACGTCCCCTGCCGCCTCTCCGACGTCACTGATTTTTTCCTGGACACCGGCGTGGGCAGGAACTCCTATGCCATCATTGAGCAGGGACGCGTGGACATGGTGGTGGCTTCAAAGCCCGAGGACCGCCGCGTTTTGATCGAGGAGGCCGCGGGGATCAACCGTTACAAATCCCGGCGAGAAGCCGCTCTCAAGAAGCTCGAACAGACCAGCCAAAATCTACTTCGGATCAATGATGTTATCGGTGAAGTGAAGCGTCAGAGTGCCGCTCTGAAGAGGCAAGCCTCGAAGGCCCAGCGCTACCGAGAACTGAGCGAACGCCTGCACGAATTGGATGTAGCGCTTCATGCTTATAAGTGCCACGAATTACAGGGCCAAATAGGACAGGTCGGTGGAGAACTGGAAAAGAGTCGGTCGGCGCTGCTCGAGAATGAATCTCAGTACTCAACCTTAACCGCTCGACTGGAAGATGACAGATTAAAGGCCCTGCAACGCGAAAGGGCATTGAAAGATCTTCTCGAAGCCCGCCACCAGGTGGAACTGGAACTGACGGGTCTACGAGGCGGCATAGAGAGAGATCGTAACCGTGTCTCACAGCTTGCAAACCAGCAACAGCGCTGCGTAGGGGAAAAGCAGGTCCTGGAAGAAAAGGTGGAGGAAGCAAAAGGTCTTCAAGAAGCACTGGACCGCGACAAGGGTGCGGTCAATGTTGAACTTAAGGCTGCGCAAGACCAATTGAAGCAAGCTCTGGGAGAGGCGGAGGGGTCGGAACGGGATCTTGTCCGGCAACGCAAGCATCTGGATCAACTCAAGGATGACATCTTTCACACACTTCAGGAGACCTCCCAGGAGAGGAATCGCCGGGAGACCTTGACGCGACGCGGGACGGAAATCGCTAGTCATCTGGAGAGGATCTCCAGGGACTACGGGGCAATTCGTACGGGTCTAGAGGCGCAAAAACGTCAAAAGGATCGTCTGACAGACGATATTGCTGAAATTGCTCGAAACCGACAGCAGAACTCGGCGAAAAAAGGGGAACTGCTTAAAGCTCGGGAATCGGCCAGGCAACGGATAAGTTCGCTGAGGGACAGCCTGAAAGTGACGGAAAAAGACTTGGCTTCGGCTCAAGCGAGACTCGAATCAATTGAAGAGATGCAAAAGAATTACCGCGGCTATGGCGAGGGAGTCCGATTCCTCCTGAAAGATGAAGGGTCCGCCAAAAAAGATGCCCTTTTGGGGCCGCTTGCAGAAATGATCGACGTGCCGCGTGAATACCAAAAAGCCCTTACCGGGGCACTGGGCGATCGCTTGGGTCATCTGGTGGTCACCTCAACACGCGAGGGCGCCAAAGCGGCGGATCGGCTCAAGGAAGCCGGAGCGGGCAGATCCACATTTATCCCTTTATCGCCTCGACCGGTTCCGGAATCCGAGCTTGGTGCACTGCCCGAGGGACTTACGCCGCTACAGCAGGTGGTTTGTTTTCGTGAAGGTTGTGAAAGTTTGGGGGATTTTCTTCTGAACCGGTGCTTCGTAGTCGAGGACATGCAGCAAGCGGTAGAGATCTGGGAGAACAACGGCATACACGTGGACCTGGTGACCGCCGGCGGCGAAATGCTCAATCGCCATGGAGAAATCAGCGGCGGTTCGCAGGAGGACGGTCGGGACACAGTCTTTGAGCAACGGCGGGAGATTGCGGCGCTTCAAGAAAAGGTCGCTCTTGTGGAACAGGAGTTGACTGTATTGCAATCGGCCCTGAACGACGAAGAGGCGCATCTGGAAAGACTCTCTCTGGAGAGCGATCAAGTTGAGCGGCTTTTGAACGAACTTAATGTCAATGAGGTCCATCTCCGCAAGGATCAAGAAGTCTTGGCGGCTCAAGTCTCAAACGCCGAGCGGAAACTCGAAGTCCTGAACCTCGAGAGAGAGCGCCTGGCAAATGAGCAAGCGGGGCTTTCAATCGATCTCGCCCAAGCTGAGGAAAGCATTTCTCTCCTGGAACAGAAACGGGTCGCCATAGAGAAAGAACGGGAAGAGGTGAATCATAAGGTCGAGGAGCTCAGCCTCTTCACCCTGAAAAAGTCGCAGCAAACCAGCCTACTCCAGGTCAGAGCGGCACAACTGGAGGAAAGAAGCCATTCCCTGGAACGGGAGTGCCGCACCTCTTTGGAAAGTTTGAAACAGCATGAGACAAGACTCGCGGCCCTCGCCGCCGAAATTGTGCACAATCAAGCTGAAGAGAAAAAGCTTGGCGACCAGATCACTCAGGCCGAACAAAGAGAAAAGGAGCTGATGGAGCAGCATGAGGCTCAGGCGGGGCAGATTGGAATCTTGAGAACTGAGTCCGCCGACCTCTCCACCTCTGTGGAGAAGCTGGAGCGAGAGGGCGCTGCGACAGCAAAGGCTGTCAAAGAACTCAAGGAAATCGTGCATAGCCTGGAAATCGAATCGGTGCGTCTCGAACAGGCCCTGCAAGGCGTGATAGAAAAAATCTTGGAACGATATCATGTGGATCCCAGGTCGGTGGCCTGTCCCGATTCTCCTCCAGATGACGCTGTGATAATAGAAATCCGCAATAAAATGGACCTGATGGGTGAAGTGAATCTGGCAGCTATCTCGGAGAGCCAACAGGCAGAAGAAAGGCTGACATTTCTGCTGGACCAACAGGAAGATCTGAAGAAAGCAGTGGATTCCCTGTACGCCACGATCAACACTATTAACAAGACTACCCGAGAGCGCTTCCGCACTGCTTTCGACAACGTCAACGAGAAATTCCAGGAAATTTTTCCCTTTCTCTTCAGGGGTGGCGAGGCGAGACTGGAACTTACCGATGAGGAAGATCTTCTTGAAACCGGAGTTGACATTATGGCACGCCCCCCTGGAAAGAGAATTCAAAACATGGATCTCTTGTCCGGAGGCGAAAAGGCACTCACAGCCGTGGCTCTGATCTTCTCAATCTTCCTTATACGTCCATCGCCCTTCTGCCTTCTTGACGAGGTGGATGCGCCGCTTGATGACGCCAACCTCGCGCGGTTCAATGAGATGCTCAGGAAACTCTCGAACCGGACACAATTCCTGGTCATTACTCACAACAAACGAAGCATGGAAGAGGCCGATTCACTCTACGGTATCACTATGGAAGAGCCCGGCGTGTCCGGGGTGGTATCGGTAGAATTCGTGAAGTAGACGCGATATGAGATAACAAGCCAGCGCGCCCTCCCGTAACTTTCACCTACACGGTAAAGCTTCACCCAGAAAAAGCAACCTACAAGATGCGCCCTGTAAGCCCTCGGTTACCCGTGGCTAAAGACTTACAATTGCGAGGGCGCAAGCCGGAAGCAATCTCCGGTGAGATGAGCGTCCCGCCCGTCGTCACATTCCCGCGTACGCGGGAATTGTGCGCCTGCGAGCGCACTCAATCAGAGAGGTGAAAGTCCTCTCCAGGTCTACGCTACAGCCTGTACCGACTGTAACTGCGTCGTCGCAAGGCGCGGTCCTCTCTCCACTGCTCTCCAATATCTATCTTGACCCCCTTGACCACTTGATGGCCGAACACTACTTCCAGATGGTGCGGTATGCCGATGACTTTGTGATTCTGTGTCGGACGGAGGGGGAAGCGCTTCGGGCGTTGGCTCTGGTTCAGACATGTACGGCCGAGGCAGGTCTTACGTTGCACCCTGTCAAGACCCGGATTGTCGATGCGACCGCTCCCGGCGGGTTCGATTTTCTGGGTTATCACTTTGAGCAGGGAATGCGCGGGCCTCGGTCCAAGAGCCTCCAAAAGCTCAAGGATGCCATCCGCGCCCAGACACGGCGTTGCAACGGTCATAGCCTTTGCGAGATCACCTCGACCATCAATCGAATCCTGGTTGGCTGGTTTGCGTACTTCAAGCACAGCCATTTCCGTACCTTTGGCCCTCTGGACGGCTGGATACGTATGCGCCTGCGCAGTATCCTTCGCCAACGTCACGGGGGGCTCAGGTCGCGGCCGCGGGTTCGATCATCTCCGCTGGCCGAATGCTTTCTTTGCCGAACATGGGCTGTTCTTCCTTACCCCAGCCCATCGTCTGGCCTGTTAATCCGCTCGGCGTGAACCACCGACCGGAGAGCCGTATGCGGGAGATCCGCACGTACGGTTCGGAGGGAGGGGCGGCCGGTTTACCGGCTGTTCCTAACCCTATCCGTCCGTGGACCCCGGATCGGAGAAACTGTCTCAAAACATGCGAATGCCCTAGAGGCGCTCGGGCCGGTAGGGGGTCGTCTCGGTAGATAGATCATTCTATCGAGTGAGAAATTCTTATACGCCAATCTTTGGTTCGT
>JBKQMK010000434.1:0-3130 GCA_052146735.1 Desulfomonilaceae bacterium
CATTGGGCAGTCCACGGCGTTGAGTGGCAAAGGGGTAGTCGAAGTGAATTCTATCCATCAGCCATACAGTTGATAGATACATTAATATGTTGATCGTGGTAACCCTTTTTTCTAAAGGGGCTATTTCTTGAGCCTCAACGACTGCCGTATGTCGTCTATCTTATAGACGATGCGATAAGGTCCCTGGCGAACCCGATAAAACTGTTCGCCCTCGTGCAGTTTCTTTACTCTATGTGGTCGTGGATCTATAGCTAATCGGTTGATTCGAGCTCGGATCAGTTTTTGGTATCGTTTGGGGAAATTCGAGAAGTCCTCCTCTGCCGATGCCGAAAATACAATGGAATACAAGATATTATAATCCTAGCTTCCGCTGGACTTCTTCCCAAGGAATCGTTTTTTCCTTACCTTCTCTAACGCGTTTTTCGACAATCAGCGCGTCAATCAGGTCTTCCCGGTCTTCCGGGTCATCCAGCTCCGCCAAAGCCGCCTGGACTTCCGGGTCCTGAAGGATCTCTCGCTCGCTATCTGCATCGGTATGTTCCATTACAGGCATCGTTGGCATAAGCGGCACTCCTCTCCTGCCCACAAATCCTACCATAAAGGACACCCGGAGTCATCTGCTAGTTCAAGGAAACTTTTGTTGGCCGCCGCCTCGTCGCTCACGGTCTCCATGGAGACACGATTGCCACCACGTTGTCTTAAGGAGAAATTACCCCAGTGCCTGAACATATCTCTCAACAGGTCCACCGGTCAACTATGAAATTTGTACTTTCTCCCCAGTCACCCGACACCCGTAACCAGATTTGATTTGACTTGACTTTGAAATCAGTTTTCACGGAAACTGATTGTTCGCTGTTTCACGTATGCCGCAACAAAAAAGTTAGCTCAGTAAGGGGGCAGTATATGAGACGAGAACGATCAATCATTATGATTCCCGCTACGATTGTATGGCTTTTGTGTTTCACCTCAGGCTCTGCACTGGCCCAGGAGAAGAAGGTGGTCAGAATTAGCGGTGGAGGGGCGCTGTCTGATGTGGTTCAAAACTATTCGGAGTCGTACATGAAAAGAGCGGAGAATTGCTCTATCACCGTCACGGGAACAACCACTGGGTTAGGCTTCAAGAAGCTGTTTGATGGAGAAGCCGATATCGCTATGGCCACGAGAAAGATAACAGCCGAAGAAGCCAAGATAGCCCAAGAAAAAGGATTATCGCTCAACTCAACGTATGTTGGCCAAGTTGAACTCGCGATCATTACAAATGGTAAAAATACCATTGATGAACTGACGATGGAGCAACTGGAAAAGGTATTCAAGGGGGAATTCACGAACTGGAATCAAGTTGGCGGTCCAAATGAGCCGATAAAGGTTACCACCAGAAGGGTACCTGAATCAGGGGTCGGAGTTCGCTTTCAGGAGGTGGTACTGAAAGGGGCTCCGTATGCCAAAGACCATCTGGTTGTGAGTTCCTACAACATGGCCCTTCAGGTCTGCGGCAAGTCTTTTGCCATAGGGTACATTCCAACCTCAACGTCCTTTTTCGACAAAATAGAGGATCAAGGGGTCAAGGTACTGGACCTAAAGAAGCAGGCTGATTCTGCGCCGTATCCATTGGCGAGTGGCGTCACCAGGGAAACGCTTTATCCAATTTCGGTGGCTTTTATCTTGTATTGGGATTCGAAATCTGACAACCCATGCATCAAAGGGTTTGCGGATTTTGCGGAAAAACAAACTCAGTGAGGAGTATCCTGCACTCTCCCCATTTTGGACCGCCCCTTGCCATGCGGGCGGTCCGCAATCAAGAGAGCTTTATTGCTCAATGCCCATGGATTTCTTCAAATGGTCGCGGAGGATTTCCACCAGCTTAGCTGAATGCGGCGACTTCTTGGCCTGTGCGCTCCATAGGGACCTCAGCGCTCCCCGGAATTTGACAAGCTGGACCTGGCGTACAGTGGATACTTTCACGCCCAGACTCTCGGATTTGCGCAAAGCTTGTGCGTCAATTTCATCGGAGTGTGAGAAGCTGCTCTCCATGGCGTTCAAAGCTGCCTTTTGCACGTTTTGCTGCTGTTCGGGAGTGAGGGCATTGAGGGACTTGGTGTTGATGATAATCTCGACGATTCCCGGCGTGTGCAAAGCGGGTTTCACGATATGGGTCAGCACTTCGTAGAACTTGTACTGTTCTATAGTGTACCAAGGGAAGTCAGTGCCATCCACCGCCCCGCTCTTTAAGATCGCGTACTGTTCATTTGCCGGGGAGTCAACCGCTGTCGCCCCGAGTGCTTTGATGATCTCGGCTTCCATACCCACGGCCCTAATCTTCTTAGCCTTGAGGTCCCCAATCTTTGCCACCGGGAACTTGGTCAGCAAGCCCATGCTGGTAACAGACAGGGCACCCAAGTAGGTGACGCCGTGCGGGGCAACAGCCTCGGCCATAACCCGCATGTAACCCTTATTCAAAAGGACGTCCTTGGCATCAGCCGCATTAGCCCAGTTGTAGGGGAGCCATTGGCAATTCACCTCAGGTACCTTGCTGGCAAAGTAAAGCAGGGAACCGGAGTAGCCGTCCAGCTTTCCCTGGCAAACCTCGTCGAAAGCTTCGTTGATTTTGACCGACGCGCCAGGCCATAAGACTTTCACTTGCACCTGGTTGTTTGTGAGCCTTGCCACCTCACTGGCGAAGAGTAACGTCGTCTGGCCGACATGGGCTTTTTCTGGGTAGGCGCATTGGAATCGCAGAGTGGTCTCGGCCAGCGCCTGAGTCATCGGAGAAAGGCCAAGCGCCAAGAACGTCACTAGCACTGTAACAGCCTTTTTTAACATCTCGACTCCTTTCCTTGATTAATCCAAACGTACAGTCAGACAGGACACCGCGCCCGAGGCGTGGCCGATGGGGAAGCCAACCCCACCATCGACCGGTGCCCGCCATTCTTACTTCGATGAATGCACATTGTTGTGAGTCGGCTCGACCGGCTCTCAGAATATGTACGATTTCTTGGGTTAGTGATCACTACTGTCCGGTCAAGGACCGACCATTCTTAGTAAAGCGGCACTGTGAGGATTATTTGGTTGCGGCTTTTTTGAGGGGACATGTTTTCCGTGATTCATGGTTGGTTCCGAGGCACAGGTGGAT
>JBKQMK010000435.1:0-22251 GCA_052146735.1 Desulfomonilaceae bacterium
CTGGGGGTGGGGAACGGATCGCAACCGCAGCCAACAAAGCCTGTTTGATCGGCCATGACTGTCACCTCCTCGTCCAAATCTATGGTAATGACTTAATCATCCCCTGATCCGGAGTCAAAGGCGCGCATGTCGAACCGGTGCTTGATTAAAGTTACTGCTGGCAAAAGTATGGAAGGAATCAGTAATGACCGGTGATATGTTCCATCAGGGTGTTGGTAAGCTCGTGGAATATGACCCTATATCCGCCGGGCCAGGTGTGCCGGATTGGCGGAGGGGGGACATAACCGTAGAACATCTTTTGCTGCACCTTGGACAGGGGAAGGCCCTGGGCTGGGCCCGACTGGGCAGGGGCAGCCGGAAAATTGTCCGCAGACAAAGTTGAAGCAGACATACCGGCAAAGCAAATAACTATGAGAAATATTAACGAGAAGCAGCGCATTTGCACCTCAGCGAATGCATTCTAGCTCTACTCGAAAAAAAAATCAATTCCAAAACGAGCGCATGTGCGTCAATATTACTATTGACGGCGGTCTGGCACAGTCGAGTAGAGAAACGGGAAAGTAATTATTGCTCAGAGATTTGACAGACCTCGAGTGAGGCAATTTCTTGAGGCGACCCGAACCGAGATGTGAACTGTAAATGGTCGGCTGGGAACAGATATGAACAACCCTACTCTTATTGAATTACAGTGTCGGACACACAAATTGATAAGACGGAGGCCAAAATGCTCAAAGGGAAGAAGGTCGTTATTGTTGGCGGCAGTTCCGGCATGGGGCTGGCTGGTGCAAAAGCCGCTGCCGAGCATGGCGCTCATGTAATCATCGCAGGCCGCTCAGAAGAGAAGTTGAAAGCTGCACTGGAACAGATCAAGGGAAAGGCGGAGGCTCACGCCGGTGACTTCACCATGGAAGAACGCGTGAGAGCCTTCTTTGACAAGATTGGGAACCTCGATCACCTTGTCGCGACAGCGAGAGGGGCTGTCCAGTATGCGCCGTTTGTGGGGACCGAGACTCCCGTTGCAAACACCGTGTTGGAGGGCAAGTTCTGGGTGCAGTACAATGTTGCCAAACACGGGGCCGGGCACATTAATCCGGGCGGCTCCATAACGTTATTCTCAGGGATCTTCAGTCGAAGGCCGTCAAAGGGTTTTGCAGCCCTAGCAGCTAACAACGGGGCAATAGAAGCTCTTGGACGGGCGCTTGCTGTAGAACTGGCCCCAATAAGGGTGAATGTGATTTCGCCCGGTCTCGTCGATACACCCCTATATCACGCGATGCCCGAGGAGCAGCGTAAATCCATGTTCGCTGCCACTGCCGAAGCATTGCCGGTAGGTCGCGTCGGACGCCCTGATGACGTCGCTGAAACCATGCTCTACCTCATGCAAAACGGTTATACCACGGGCTGTGTTGTCGATGTGGACGGTTGGGCTCGACTCGCGTAGTTGGAGTTTGTCTTTGGTGAAACGCGTTGAGAATTGCATTAGTGGCACCCTCCCCTAACCCCTCCCGTCAAGGGAGGGGAAATAGATCTATCCTCTCCGCTGGCGGGAGAAGGAAGGATGAAGGAGACCTCCACCGAGATTATTCACCCGCGAAACTCAATGCATTTCGCCGTAGAGATGGGGCAGGATTGAGGAGGCAGTCATCCTATCTCGATTTATACGACGTTTGTTCAGCTTCCTTTTGCTCCAAAGGTGGAAGTAGAGGTGGATGTGAGAATATTGTCGGCTATACTAGGGGCGGCCTTCATCTTCATTGTTTTGTGGGATGCGTTCGAGACTATCGTCCTGCCGCGACGCGTGACACGCCGGGTTCGCCTTGCGCGTCTTTTTTATCGATACACGTGGTTACCTTATGCAACGGTGATTTCCTCATTAGCTTCTCATAAACGCCAAGAAGCCTACTTAAGTTATTACGGTCCTGTTTCGCTGCCCGCGCTCGTGGCCCTTTGGGCAATAAGTCTGATGGTAGGCTTTGCTCTCCTCTTCTGGGCAACAGGCTCAGGAGTAAGTGCTCCGGAAGGGGCGACGTCCTTCTTTACGGATCTTTACTTCAGTGGCACGACCTTCTTTACGCTGGGGTTAGGCGATGTTACTCCGCGAACTTCCGCAGCAAGGGCTCTAGTTGTGGTCGAGGCCGGGATGGGGTTTGCCTTTCTCGCGCTGGTTATTGGATACCTTCCGTCGCTCAATCAATCGTTTTCCCGCCGTGAAGTTAGCATTTCACTGCTCGACGCCCGCGCTGGCTCTCCGCCATCCGCAGCAGAAATGCTCCTTCGACACAGGGATGCCCATGGCATGGAGGCACTGGAACAGCTTCTCCACGAGTGGGAACTCTGGTCAGCAGAATTCCTGGAGCTTCACTTATCCTATCCGGTGCTCGCTTATTTTCGTTCCCAGCACGAAAACCAGTCGTGGCTTGGGGCCCTCACAACAATTCTCGATGCAAGCGCACTCGTTATAGTGGGTGTGGAAGGAGGTTGCGTGCTTCAGGCCACGCGGACCTTTGCGATAGCACGCCACGCGGTTGTGGACCTGGCCATCGTGTTTTCCAGTCCCCCGCAGGAGCCGGAACAAGATCGACTGTCATCCACCGAACTGGCATATTTACGGTCCGCCCTGACCGCGGGAGGTGTAAAGCTCCATGAAGGGCTGGAAGCCGACCACAAGCTCGAAGAGCTGCGCAGAACGTATGAACCATACATCTATTCCCTATCCAAGTACTTCCGCATAGCTCTCCCGCCCTGGATCTTCGAATCCAGCCATCCGGACAATTGGCAGACAAGTGCGTGGGAACCGCTATCCGGTAGATCAGGCAAACATGAAGCGAGGCATTTCTGACGTGAGACTCATTTTCGGCCGTGGAGAATGGGTTTTGGGACCAACCTATATGGCATGTCTGAGATAATCGGTCTGTGGCGGTCGAGGCCCGTGACCGTATTTCTTAAGATAGTCGGACTTCAGCACCCATTTGTGCTGGGTTTTCCAACGTAGGCTTCTCGCTTCTCCCGAAAATAGCGTAAAGGGCAGGGAGCAGCAGCAATGTGAGCGCTGTACTCGATATCAGGCCGCCAATGACCACCGTGGCGAGCGGCCGCTGGACCTCCGCCCCCGTACCGGTGGAAAACGCCATGGGGACAAACCCTAGAGACGCTACGAGCGCGGTCATGAGCACGGGCCGCAGACGTCTCAGCGATCCCTCCACAATCGAATCTTGCAACGACACTCCCTTTTTGCGGAGCTGATTGATGAGAGTCACCATAACGAGGCTGTTGAGCACCGCTACGCCCGACAACGCAATGAATCCAACGGCGGCTGAGATTGAAAAGGGCATTCCCCGTAGCCAGAGTGAAACAATTCCACCAGTTAAGGCCAGAGGCACACCGCTAAAAACCATGAGTGCGTACTTGACTGAACCGAACGCGCTGAACAACAGCAGAAAGATTAAGAAGAGACAAACAGGAACTACAATAGTCAGCCGTTGACGAGCAGCCAAGAGATTCTCAAACTGACCGCCCCAGTCCAGCCACTGGCCTGGCGGCATATTGACTTTTGCTGCGATAAGCTTCTGGGCTTCCTCCACGAAGGACCCAAGATCCCGGCCGCGCACATTGGCCTGCACAACTACACGCCGTTTGCTGTTCTCCCGGCTGATTTGATTGAGCCCTTCAGTCAGCTGGATCTGAGCGATCTCTCGGAGGGGAATAAATGAGCGGCGCTCTGATTCACTGGTCCCTCTCTCGTGTGAACTCGATGCTCCGCTATGGGACTGTCTCCCCTGCTCCGAGAGTAATACAGGCAGCGTCTCCATTACAGAGATATCGTGGCGTAAATCCTCGGGCAGCCGGACAAGAATATCGAATCGCCGGTCACCCTCAAACACCAAACCTGCCTCGCGGCCCCCAACCGCTATAGCTACAGCCTCCTGAACATCGGCAACGTTCAAGCCGTAACGTGCAAGAGCTGTTCTGTCAAGGTTGATGTCCACAGAGGGCAAGCCCGTAGTCTGTTCCACCGTGACGTCCGCGGCCCCCGGAATTTTCCGAAGGACTTCGGCTATAGATTCCGCGGTCTCGTGCATGACCTCGAATCGGTCTCCATAGACCTTGACCGCCACATCGCTGGATACCCCGGAAATGATGCAATTCGTACGCATCTGGATCGGTTGACCGAATTCGTAATTGTTTCCCGGCAACTTTTCCAGCTCTATTTCAATACGCCGAACAAGGTCTGCCTTTGGTAGATTGGGATTAGGCCATTGATCGCGCGGCTCGAGCATGACGAACATATCCGACATGTTGGGCGGCATTGGGTCGGAAGCTGTTTCCGCGGTGCCTGTCTTAGATAACGCGAAGGCCACCTCCGGAAATCGTTTGAGAGTTTTTTCCACTTGCAGCTGCATGTCTGTGGATTGCGTAAGGCTGGTACTGGGGATTCGTATTGTTTGGATCGCCAGATCCTTCTCGTCAAGTGTGGGAACAAATTCCTGCCCTAGTCTGCCGAAAAGCAGGACGGATAAAGCAAATATCACGACCGAGGCAGCCGCAGCTGCATAGCGATGACGGATCGCCACCTGGAGCGATGGCTCGTAAACTCGTCCGGCCAGCTGCATCAGCGGATTCGCTTTCTCCTTCACCTTGCCCTTGATGAAAATGGCGACCATGGCCGGAACAAAAGTCAGCGAAAGAACGAATGCCGACACAAGAGCAAGAATGACCGTTATGGCCATCGGATGAAACATCTTGCCTTCGACACCTGTAAGCGCAAGGACGGGAAGGTACACGATGATAATGATACCCTGCCCAAAGACAGTCGGTTGTATCATCTCCTTGCTGGCTGCCATTACTTCATGCAGCCGTTCCTCCAAGACCAGCTCCCGACCTAATTCCTGTTGCTTGTCAGAAAGGCGCCTGAGGCAGTTCTCGATAATGATGATCGCCCCATCCACGATGAGGCCGAAGTCGATGGCCCCGAGGCTCATGAGGGTTCCGCTGATTTTCCACTGGATCATCCCGATGGCGGCCATCAGCATTGCAAGTGGGATCACCATTGTAGTGATCAGAGCGGCACGGATGTTCCCCAGCAGCAGGAACAGGACCACGATAACCAGAATGGCCCCTTCCGTGAGATTCCAGCGAACAGTCTTGATAGTCGCTTCCACGAGCGTGGTTCGGTTGAGGACCGGCGTGGCATGTAGGTTCGCGGGGAGTGTCTTGTTAATCTCTTTTATCTTGGCGTCAACAGCCGCGGCCACTGTGCGACTGTTGGAGCCGATGAGCATCAAAGCGGTGCCAACAACCACTTCCACACCGTTTGAGCTTGCACTGCCGCTCCTCAATTCTTTTCCAATGGCCACGGTTGCTATGTCATGAATGTGCACTGGCGTGCCATTCCTGGTCGCAACGACTATATGGGCTATCTGATCCTCGTTGCCTATTCGACCGTCGGCCCGTACCACATAAGCTTCGCCTTTATGCTCTATGTAACCCGCTCCGGTGCTCACATTGTTTTGTTTGATGGCATCGATGAGATCCTGAAAGCTGAGACCATAGGAAAACAGTTTCATAGGATCGGGTTGCACGTGAAATTTCTTGACGTACCCTCCGATGGCATCCACGTCTGCCAACCCTTCCAGGCCCTTGAGTTGTGGGCGTATGATCCAGTCCTGAACGGTCCGGAGAAACGCGGACCTCTCCAGATCATTAGTGAGTCGCTGCCCCTCCGGAGTCACGTATGCCCCATCGCTTTGCCAACCGGGTGTGCCATCCCGGACGGGAGCTCCTTCGCCCCGCCGCGGATGCTCGTAATCCACCGTCCACACGTACACCTCACCGAGCCCCGTGGTAATGGGGCCCATCTTAGGCTCGGCCCCTGTCGGAACGTTCTTGCGGGCTTCGACTAACCGCTCGTTGACCTGTTGACGCGCGAAGTAAATGCTCACATCATCACGGAACACCGCCGTAACCTGTGAAAACCCGTTTCGTGAAAGAGACCGGGTATACGTGAGACCTGGAGTGCCGGCCAAGGCAGTTTCAATAGGGAAGGTGATCTGCTTTTCTATTTCCACAGGTGAAAGCCCGGCCAATTCCGTATTGATCTGGACCTGGTTAGGGGTGATGTCGGGGACGGCATCAATGGGCAGGCGTTGGAGTGAATAGACGCCTAGGCCCCCCAGCACTATACTGCCGAGCAAAATCAGATATCGGTGATCTACGGCAAATTTCAAGACTCTTTCAAGCATTTTTCAACCGAACCGCAGCTCTGAAGCTCCTTTAGTGATCGTGAGCGTGAGCGGCTTTGCTCTTTTCAAGATGGGCTTTGAACAGAAATGAACCGTTGGCGGCGTAGCGCTCTCCCAAAGTCAGGCCGGTGACGATTTCGACATGGGAGTCATTCGATCGCCCGAGTTTCAACGGACGGGCCTCAAAACCTTTGCCTGTATCCACAAAGGCAATGGTTTTGCCTTCGATGGTTTGGACTGCTGATTTGGAAATCATTAGTGGGATATCTATGCTGTCGACCGTCACCTTGACTGCAACAAACAGCCCCGGACGCCATATTCCTTCGGGATTGGGGAGAATTACCCTGGCAAGGGCAGTACGAGTTCTTTCTCCAACAACTGGCTCCACATAGGCAATTTCTCCGCGTGCCTCAGGAATGCCCGGACCTCCTAATATGGTCACGCTCTGCCCTTCTTTTACGTTGAGAAGGTCCTTTTGATTCACGCTTAGGTTAACCCACACGGAACTGAGGTCCGCGACCACAAAGGCATCTGCGTCTTCCTTCAACATTTCTCCCAGGGTGATATGTTTGTTGATCACAGTGCCGTCAAAAGGGGCAACGATTTCATACCGTGTCAATGATTCGTGTGGATAGAGGGGGAGTTGTTTGAGATATTCGTCAGAAAACCCCATGGCGCAGAGTTTATGCTGAGCTGATTGAAGCTCGATTTGTGCTTCCGAAAAGGCAGTCTTGACTTCGAGAAACTGCTTCTCGGCTATCGTATCCTTTTTCCAAAGGCTTTCGAACCGATTGAAGTTGCTTTCCGCCAATTCCATCCGTTTTAGCGCGGCAAGGTACTTGGCCTTGGCTTCGGCCAACTCTCGGCTGTCAATCACCGCCATTACTTCTCCGGGCTGGACAGAATCTTTAAGGTTTTTCCGCACTTCCCGAACAATCCCGGCCAGACGTGGAACTATATGGGCCATCCGGTCCGCATTGACCACAATTTCACCCGGCAGCTTCAGATTAATACGGAGCTTACCGGGACTCGCGGTGCCCGCGTCTATTCCCGATTCCTTGAGTTGATGATCGGACAGCACTACAATTTTTTCGCCGTCGTGATGGTCATGAGATGCATGGTCGACATCGCGGCCGGATGGCTCACGTTCCGCCGAGTCTTTGCCTTGATCATGCTTGCGTACATCACGATCATGGTCGCCTTCACCATCTTTAAGGCCGGCAGGTGTTTCATGGCCGTCGTGATCCTCGCGGCCGTTGTGGTCTTTCTCATCGTATCGCGGTTCGGTTGTGGCACGCGCCTGTCCGATATAGCGATTCGCTGCGACTCCCGCCAATATCAGCCCCAGAGCCACTAACCCTACGACTAGCATCTTTATGTCCTTCATCGATTGATCTCCCGTAATCCTGGCCGCAGACTGTCCTTCACAACAATTAGCCCACTTTTGACAACGTGCAGTGCTTCTCCCACCGCCCGGTACCGCATGCACTTTCAATGCCTCCTCTTGAGGAAGCCACCTGATACAGGGCCTTTTCCGGCATCGAATTTGATCAGGGGTGGCCACTGGGGCCACCCCGAGATTTCAATGCCAAGTAGGCCGGTGAAAACTCGGCCTCTTGGCAGTTAGGGACCCACTTGGCCTGTGCTCAGTCCTGGTTCGGATCATCTTTCGTTCTTGGACTTGGTTTCAGTCACAGCGGCTTTGGCTTTCTCGGCCGCAGCCTTCTCAGCGGCCGCTTCCTTTTTCTCCTGGGCCTGTACCGCCGCCCAAGCTTGCCGCAGGCCGTCCCGATTCTGGTCTCTAGCCACTACAACAGCAGCGGGAATCGTGAATGCCATGAGAGTTAATGCGAAAACTAGCTTTTTCATCATCTTTCTCCTCTGGTGGAATTCCACCCACCGGCTGATGGCCGTTATCGGGTGGTAAAACGCTGATTTTGGGGCACTGTTAGACTACGGGAAAATACCCTTAACACTTCCTGTCGCCAAGAAATGGCTGCGTCTTGATCAACTGCCTCTGAATTTCGGTTATTTCCACGGCCTCACCGGCAGTTATTACCGGGACGCTGAAAACCCGCGCGTAGTCACCGGGACCCGGCGGGGAGAAAATCCGGGAAGGTTGAGCAAGACTAAACTTGGAAAAGATGAGGTTTAAATGAGAAGAATGACGGTACGGAGGGATGCGGGACCAGAACTTGATACAGCCGGCAGGCTATCTACGAGACCCCCGAAACACTCGTTTGCAGCCAAGGAGGCACAAGAGACGCCGGCCGTAATCACTGATTCATGGATAGGTGTCGATGGATTTTGAATACGCGTGCAACTTGAATTAGGACCAACTGTGAACACTGGAATGTGTACACAGCCTTCGCATCCGTCGTTCCACGGAGCGTTGTCTGCGGTCGTCGAGCAATGAGACCCCGTTTGGTCGTTGGATTCCAAACAGCAGGACACGTCGCCCATTTGGACGTGGCCGTCAACCCCGAAGCACCACGTGGGTATCCCCGAATTCCCTGCAATAAAGAAAGTAAAGAGGATAGCCCAAGTTGTGATGTGCGTCTTAGTCATGTAATCGATTTGAAATCATTGTCTATTTTGTTGTCTTGAGGAATTTCATTCACCTTCGGCAACGTCCGCAGTAAAGCTAGTCTGTGCGGCAGCAGTATGTCAAGTTTTTCTGCATGGCGGCCGAATGTTAGTCGGCCGGCAGGCGCTGCTAGGCGCTTTGGAGATCCCGCGCAGTCTCAGCGAATCACATTAAAGAGACGGCCCCATCGAATGGCATTCAAATCCAGTGCCGAATAATAGATCAGGAACGCCTCGCCTTTGACGTCCTCGACAGGAACAAATCCCCAGAACCGGCTGTCATGGCTGTAGTCTCTGTTATCGCCCATTACGAACAGATGCCCTGGAGGTACAGTCACAGGGTTCATGTTGTCCCGAGGGTTCATATCACCCGGCATAATCACATTACTGTAATAGTGAGCGTGAGGGTTCGTGACTTCTTGGCCGTTCAGGATGATCTTCTTGTTGCGAATCTCTATCGTATCCCCCGCGATGCCCACCACTCTCTTGATGAAATCCTTGGTCCGGTCTTCGGGGTAAATGAATACAATCACATCTCCTCGTCTGGGCTGAACTATCTGAGGCCATCGCTTGTCGGTAAAGGGAATGCGAATGCCATAAAGGAGCTTGTTTACCAGAATATGGTCCCCAATGAGAAGCGTGGGCTCCATGGAACTGGAAGGAATCTTGAACGCCTGAACAAACAAGGCTCTGATAATAATCGCCAGGACCACTGCTACAACAAATGCTTCCGAATATTCCTGGAATATGTTGCGGTTTGATTTTTTCTTTAATTCGGCCTGGGTATCTGCCGTCATGTTCTTCTCTCTCTGCCTGACGATTGCGCCGTCAAGAAATACTTTACTGCAACGCTTCTCATCCTACCATTTTGCGCCACGCAGCGACGCTCTGGAAGCTCATCCCTAAGCTGCCGTCGTTACGGTCCGACTAACGGCGCGAAGAGACTTTATAAATCATCACTGGTTGCATGTAAAGGGACTTGTTTTTCGAAGATAGGTTCTCGGGTGAGGGCGGGAACGCAACCGCAAGCGTCGCCCAAGCTTAAAATATGAGAATCTTAGTCAGGGCCAACGACAGCAGATACGAAGGACTGGTGAAGAAAAAATGAAACCGGTGGGGAGGATGCCCGTTCCATAGGCACCTACCATCAACAATATCAACATGTTAACCAGGGCGATCATTCCATCGAAGCATCACAGGTCAGAAGTTTTCATAACCGAATGACACAGAATTGACACAGCAATATGTGCAAAAGGTACTTTAAAAGTCGCTCCAAATACCAAGGCGAAGAATGGACTCGACAACATTTGCTGAGCACCCCCGTGGACGGCAGAGGTGTAGTCATCCGAGCCCCGCCACCATCGAAAAAACTCAGCAACCCTTCCAACGAAAGAAAGGAGACTATAATGACGATGAAACTCATTCCAGAGAAGCTGGCACAGGAGACCGCTGGATCCTCCGTGGGGACATGTGGTGCCCTGATCTGGTTAAAGGAAGAAATGAAAGAATCCCTCCTGGAGGGAGAAGATATAAACGCCATAATCGAACTTTTGAAAATGGGGAAAGGAGACGTTGATTTTGAATATTGTGCTGACGCAATGTACGGGGCCATCAATTGGGCAAAAGACGCGGACTATTACCTCGTGCAATACGCGTTGCTTTTTGAGCCAACCAGACAGCATCACTTGGCTCATGCAAACTATTATCTGGACGTACTCTTGAAGGACAAACTTTTGGGCTACCTGTTCACAGAAGCATTTTCTGAGGACCCACTATTGACGGCCAATGAAGACGGAGTCCTTAATGACTTTGCCCGAATGTGGTTCTTGTCGTGGAAAGAAGGCATTAAGATTTTCTGGGAAGGGGTGAAAGACAAACTTTGATAGAACGGCGTATGCAACGGACCGCAACTAACGAGGCCTAACGCGGGGCGGGGAGGTGTAGTCATCCTCGCCCCGCTGATCCACCCCTCTGATTGAACCAACCGGGCCTGGGTGTGGCTTAGCAGAATCCCCACAGCGCTAAGCACCCCCCTCGGACATAGGTTGGGTCTATCACCCTGATGAAAATCCCACGTGGTTGATTCTGGACAGCCTATCGTTAGAATGGGGGTGGCTCGCGTGGATGCTGGTGCGAACAAGTGCGAGACGCCGGGTCAATCGTTCTTCCGGCGCCGCTACAGAACCGCGTAAACACAGGGGGAATGAGTGCATGCTGTCGTACAACTTTCGGTTGAGCTTCAATCTACGCCTTGGAGATCGCTTCATTTCCTCGGCATCCGAAATGAAGCTTTTCAAGTTACGCGGTGGGCAAATCATCCGACTTAGCTCTGGGGGCCGCAGTACTCCTATTCAGGACCACTCACGAGCCTCACTGGTCGGCGGCCCGTTTAATTCCGAAGACGAGGCCCGCACCGCCGCTGAGCATACTCGTCAAGCACTGCTGATTTGGGCATTAAGAAAGCGCATTGGCGTCGACCCTGGAGACAGAAAGATCCGAAGTTACCTCTCGGATGCAGGGAAGGATTACTTCGGGCAGCAACCGGGTAAGCCTGTGCGGAACGATCTCCAAGGCATCGACATCTATCCCGACGAGGGAGATGTTGTCTTCTTACGCATCGAAGCCAAGGCCAGCCTGGCCGTAGATGCGCAAAGCTTTGCGACGGACATCCGGGATATCAGCGAAAGAACGTGGAACCTCTCTGACAAGCAGAAGGTGGCCGGGGAACTCTATTGTGCTTCCTTCTTCGATGAAGTTTTTCGAAGTCGGTTCATAACACTGGTTACCGCCGTCGAGGCACTTCTTGATGCGCAGCAGCGGGATTGCGCCGTCCAGACTTTCGTGGACCAAGCGAAAATGTCTGTCCAAAAGCTCGATATCGAAGCAGCGACAAAGGAGGCGCTCACAAGCGGCCTGGAGCGGCTCCGCCAAAATTCTATTGGGCAGACGGGCCGCGAAATGAGCGACCAATTGCTCGCGGGGCATTTGTATGGAGGCCTGACTCCTGGAAAGTTCTTCAACATGTGCTACAGGATCCGGAACGACACGGTTCACCGCGGGGCACCCAAGGACGGAGAGGTCGACTTCCTTGATCTCGCGAACAACTGCCAAAAATTCGTAGGCGATCTTCTGATGGCTTCGTACGAGGCTTCTGCCGCCCTACCAACGCTTGCAGCGGACGGACAGATGCCTTTTCCATAGGCACCTACCATCAACAATGTAGCCGTGTTATCTGGGTTGACCATTCCATCGAAGCATCGCCGGTCAGACGTTTCCATGACCAAATGACACAGAATTGACGCAGCAATATGGGGAAAAGGCACTTTACAAGTCGCCCCAATTACCCAGGCAGAGAATGGACTGGACAACATTTGCTGAACAACCCGGCTGGCCGCAGGGTCATGGTCATCATCGCCCCGCGGATCCATCCCCTGTTGAACCGACAGAGCCGCGCGGAGGCTTCACAGAATCGCCGTACGGCGATTTTCAAGACGAGGGGCACCCCTTGGCCCCTGTCTCCGCCGTGAGAGGGTCATGACATAGGATTCAGCCCAACCTCTAAAACCCCTATAAATAGCGCCGTAAAAGGCTTTTCTTGCGATTAACTGATTTGCAAATGGTAGCCTTTCGGTAGCCTTTTTGTTAACCCGTGCACGTTAAGGGCTACCATCCGGGCTACCATAAAATTTGCTTTCACCGGGAATATGGTCATTCGGTAATCAGTAAGCTGCATGTCCGAGCCGAAGCGGTTCTCTCCCGCCAGTACCCCGAAGGTGCCCGAGCCGCGGTTGGTGGTTGCGGTCGTGGGAAAGGTTTGAAGGTGATTAATGCCCAGATTCACGGCGTCACTCATAGTCCCGAATATGTCCTGGTTGCCCGTTCTCGTCCAGTACCGGTAGCGCCATTCGATTTCGCCATTCATGGAGAACTCCCAAGCAAAGATGGGGGCACCCAAGGAGAAAACAAGCAAAAAGACGAGCCCGATAAACACAAACCGCTTCATGTTCCATCTCCTCCTTGTCCTTCACAAAATGCGATGGCCCATGGTGGATTCTACAGACCAGTTAGTGAAACGGCAGCCGAGGGCACGGGACAGCAGCGAACGAATGGTTCATTGCCCGAACGCGAAGATGTGTTTCCAGTCGTTCTTCATGCTGATGATGGTCCAGCCCTGCTTGTTCGCCTCGTCGTACAGCGCCTGGGTGAAAGTGCCGACCTTGGTGTTGGGCAGTCCTTGAGCGGGGCCGTATGCATACTCCCGCTTCGCATCGTCGTGCAGCACTAGCATCGACAGCCGCGCCCCGTCGCCGGCCTTTGTGTACTCGAGCATCTGCCGATCACCGGTCGAGTTGCCAAACGCAGCGTAAGGTCGGCGGCCGATCATCAGGTGAATTCCCTCAGGCTTGCCGGCGTTATCGTCGTTGAGCAGAAGCTTGGGCTCCTTGGTCAGGAACGGCTTGCCGTCCTTGGCGTAGCTGTACTTCGTACCACCTGCGGTGCCCACCACCTGCTCTGGCGGAATGCCGTACACCTGCTCTGAATAGACACGCACAAAGTCCTGGCCGCCGCCGGTAACGATGTAGGTTTTGTAGCCGTTGGAGCGCAGATAGTTCAGCACCTCTAGCATTGGCTGGTAAACAAGCTCAGTATAAGGCCGCTTCCAGCGCGAATCCTTAGCCGTTTCGATCCACTTCTTCACTTCGGCGCTGAACTCATCCACGGTCATTCCGGTGAGCGTGGCCGCGAGGATCTTCTCGAGATCCTTCATCGTGAACTTAGCCATCGCTTCGTGATTGCCCGACAGCACTGTCTTAAAGGGTTCGACGTTCTTCAGTTCAGGCTTCGCCTTCACGACCGCAGGGACCCGCTCCAGGCAGTAGATGACCTGAGTATACATCGGATGCTCCACCCACAGGGTCCCGTCCTGATCAAAGGTGGCAATCCGTTCTTCGGGAAGGACGTACTTGGGGCTGGATTTATCAGTGGTTTGATGCACGAAATGCATGATCGCCTGCTTGGCCGGGCCGTCATTCCAGGAGGGAAGCGGGCCCTGAGAACGAGCAACCGTTGCGGTTAACGAGAGCAAGGCCATAAGAAAAGCGAGCACGAGGCGATTAGGGTCTGGTTTCATTCCTCACGGTCCTCTCTATTGTGAATTCGCGGGCCACCCTCGTGGAGACGGCGACCCGCGTGGTTCACACCCGAATCAAATCAACCGCGTCCATGTGAAGCGATGAACAACGCGGCGTCGTGATGTTTGTTATACTTTTGTGCCAAGTAGCTAGTTTCCCCGTGGACCGCGCTCCACCATGATCTTCTTGATCGGGATCATGATGCTGGCCCCATCTGCTGCAACGGCTGGTTCGGCGTTCCTGCCTATTTCACTTCCACCACGGGAGGCGGCGTGTAGGCCTTCGCATCGGACAGGGATTTAACCATGGCCGGCCCAGGCGCATAGGCTCGCGGGATCAAGAAGAACGGTCCTGCCGGTGCCGGCAACCAATTGGACTCCTTGTCCGCACCGGGACTGTCCTTCTGGATGTAGATGGTGGTAGTCCCGTCACTGTTCTTCTTCATTGGCGTGTCGCTGCCTAGGAAGTAGCGGTTGATCGGATTGGGAACGGTGTAGTAGTTGCTGGCGTCGTACATGGTCAACGACCAGAAACCCGGAGCGATGAATGGGGGCGTCTCCTTGAAAGTAATCGTATATTTCTTGGCGCCCGTCAACTGCTCGCCGTTACTGTCCAACGTGCCCTGGTAATAGACTGCCTCCTTGGGCGTGTTGGCGGTCAGGCCGATCCGGGCAATGATTGCACGGGTTCGGTAGTCCGTTTGCGAATTACCAATCGTCGGCGCCGGCATGAACCAACCGTTGACAACCTGACCGAAGGGCAGGTTGCTCAACATCGGCCCGATGTCCTTGGCAGCTCGCTCCATGGCCTTGACGACGATGGGATCCAGACTCGTGCGATCCCAGCGTTTGCCCAATTTGATTCCCAAGGGTTCGAAATTCGGCAACACGGCTGCTACCTGATCCCGGGGCGGCGGGTTCTCATTGATCACGTCGGAGAAGATTTCCCAGAACTGCAACGGATCCGTGAAGTTCATGGCGCTGGCAGGCTGCTTGGCATCGGTAACCTTCGGCTCCGCATAGTTATAGACAGGGGCTTTCGTCGCGGGCTTGCCGGTAAACTTGGCGAGGCCCTGCACCTCGATCGCTCGCATAACCTTCTGGGCCGCTGGTAGATCTCCTGGGTTGATGACGTGGACGCGAGGCTGAATAAGCGTCCAGCGCGTGGGGCAATCGATACGTTTGACACCTTCGGGAAGCTTGCCCTTGAATCCGGGACCGACAAGGGCGAATTTGCCTCCCTTGTAGCCAGTCTCCAATCCCCCAACGTAGGCAAAGGCGTTGGTGTACATGTCGACGATTTCCACCAGGTAGTAGCGGCCGTTGGAATCGGGCACGGTCAGGATAACCGGCTCGGGGCCGAGGTCCAGGAAGCCGAAGCCGTAGATAACGTTTACGTTCGGAGTTACGTAGCCCGCCTCGACCGAGAGTTTCGGAGTGGAAATGTCCTCCATGCGCCAGATGGAGTTCGGCGATGCCTTGGGTTTGGGTCCCACGGCATCGTTGGCCCGCAGGTTGTACATGATGACCGCCGGAGAACCCCAGTTGGCGGCGTCGAGGGCCACGGCATAGGTCCAATCTTCCAGCGCCTTGGCTTGTTCAGGGGTGTACTTTGCCTGCGACTGTGCGAGCGCGGTGGCGCAGAAGAGCACCGCCGAAGCGGCCAGCACGGTCAGTACAAACCACATCAAAGAGACTTTTTTAGTGTGCCTCATTTTTTTTCTCCTTTCTCTGTTCTTGCTTTCAACCGAGTTAAGCTTTCTCTACCGGAATTATGCGGCGGTCTTACCATTTCGCGTTTTTTGGGCCGGTGCCTGGTCAAGAGTTGGTTCCTCTGACCCCGAAAGGGCACCCGCATGTCTCCCGCGAGGCCAGAGGGAGGGCAAAACCGTCGTCACGTTGATATAAAAGCCTATTTTATCCGTTCGTTGAATGTAGTTGACGGCACGACTTCGGTCAAGGACCATCTTGCGCGTAAGCGAGTCCTCACCCTCGCCCCGCGGATCCATCCCCGGTTGAATCATCACAGCCCATTATCGGTTTAGCAGAATCCCCACTGCGCTAAGCACAGCCCTCGGACATAGGTTCCTCTATCTGGCCAACGAAAATCCCGCGTGGTTGATTCTGGACGGCTTGTCGTTAGAATGCGGAGGAAGACTGACTAATGGCCACACAATCAGGGCGCGGATCGCCCATATCTTCCTATATAGAAGATGGAACCCCTGTTTAGTATAAAGAACTACTATATAGTAAGAAAAACCCTCTTTCTTCCAAATTCCCTATTACACACCCCACCTTTGTATGAGCAAAGCGTTACTATAGGACCCTAACCGTCTTGCCCGGCCCGCCGCGGTTCTTGTGACCTTCCACGAGACTTGTCAGAACCCCCCCTGCTGTTACGGGACCTCGCCCCGAAATTTCCCCGCACATGAACGGGTAAGGGTATGACAAGGGGGTCAGGCCGAAACGCGGAATTTTGCCCGAGTCTAGGGATAGGATGGGGTGTTCCGACCATACACGTTGGAAGCCCCAAAGAGCGGCCCGCGGGACAACACCAGACGCAACAGAATCAATTCTGACGGCCTTTCATCCTCTTCCGGAAAGTTGCCTTGTCACTATTATGGTGACGCAACCAGCGCGATTGTGAATAGATTCTTCGGGGCTGTGAATAACTTAGCGGGGTTGTTGATAACTTCACGCGGCCTGGTGAAAAGGACTAAAAAGGCCGGTTGCGCTTAAGCGACTTCGGATCGGTAGGGGCTCTCATACCGGCGAACGTTTGAATCTACCGGCCTGTGCGACTTTTCACGCAGATCCCGTGGCATGATGGGTTGGGCGTCATGGCAAGCCTCCGATAAGGTCTCCATATGCCCAGATCACTGCACCCACTAAAGCCATTATGACACCGATTTGTGTCGCCTTGGCGTCTAGCTTTAATTGTCTTTCTTCTTCGACTTCCTCTGGAGTGGGCGCAGCACCTCCACCATCAATTACCCTCTGCGAATTGAACCATTTAGTGACCCCCATTCGCACAAGTGGCCGTACGGTTAGAAGTACTCCCATCATTGTTATTATGCCCCCAGATCTGCCGAACCAGTGCCATTTGCCAGTAACGTAGCTTGCCTGAGTTGAGATGACCACAGCCACTACAGCAACGCCTACAAGTAGGCAAATATTCGAGAAATGTTTATTCATTGCGCATGTGTATGTGACGCCCAGCTTCGGTTTAGATGGTTCCCAGGAAATACGCTGCGTCCGTCTTCGTGTCAACCTTTTTGTATCAATAGATTGCGGTACCCATTAGACATGCATGTGCTCGCCCTAAATCCATTATCAAGTTTGGGAGGGGGTAAGAAAAGGGTACCGGTGGAAATGCGAAATTTTGCCCAGAATCTAAAGACAGGGCGGGCTGTTCCGATCAGAGATGTTGGAGGTGAAAGGGCGGCGGCGCCGAAAAAAGCCCCAGCCGCGACAGAATCAATTCTGACGGCCTTTCAGCCTTTTCGGGAAGTTGGGGGGGGCTTGGCTGCGTCCTGGGGAAGTGACCAGGGCGTTTGTGGGAAGATTCGTCGGGCCTGTGAATAACTTATCGGGGTTGTTGATAACTTCACGCTGAACCCGTGGATAAGAACAAGAAATGCCCGTGTGCCCTTGAACAACCTCGGCTCGGTCTAGGGCTCCGTCGCTTGCGCCGGCTCCGTCAGTTGCATCTGGGTGGTCTCAGGTGTCCCACGATCTGCGACCGCCTACGGCGAGCCCACTGCTGCGGCCACAACGAGGATACCCGTGTCCGGGTCATTCGCGCGCCTCAGAAATGCCTCCTGCAGCTCGGTGTCGGCCTGCAGCTCGTCGAAGTAATTCTTGGCTGCGCCCACCAGCACGGCATAGAAGTCCTCGGCGTTCAGCATCGTCAGCCCACCATCTGTGTTCAGATGGACGTGGCTGTTGTGGTGCGTCAGCTTGTACGGATGGGGCGAGAATCCGTGGACCGCCGCGTTTCTCAGCTTCCATAGGGCGTCTGCCTGGGCAGGATACGGATTTGGGAAGTACCGCCTGACGAACTTCTTGAAACGCGGGCCGTTCTTATCATTCGGGTTCAGGAAGCCGCCCAAGGCCTCCGTTGCCGTGAGAATGCAAATGAAGGATAGAAAGGCCCCGTCATCGTTGAGGAGAAGCGGGATACCGCCGAGATAGATGCGGCCGAACTGAGCTGCCACATGCTTGATGAGTTCACTCGTGCTCATGTCTCACCTAGGTGTCCTTCTACGTCCGGAGAACGTGTTGCGCTTCAGCAGCACGCCTCTGCCCTGCAGTCTACTGCTGGCTGGGGACGCTTGCGCTAAAAAGGCTTGTTAGGTAGGCTCCGTGGGCGGCAGGTCATCGAGCAGCGCCCCATAACGCTTGTCCCATGCCGAGAACAGCGGTTCGCCGAGGGACAGTAGGTCCTTGGCCAACTGCTGCATCGGTTCGGTTGCACGATCCATTGGCCGAGAAGGCAGTATCTTCACGTAGGCAATGGCTGCGCGGACCACCTGCCGGGCGTTTTCGAAGCGAAACGTGACGAAGCGCCACTCGGTGGCGGACCCCAGATCAGGATGCAGAACTGGCGCCGTAGAAGTGCCCTGAGGGTGTACTGCCAAGTCGCGGAACCGGTAAATCTCCTTCATCACCCCGCGCACATTGGCCGTGCCCTGCTTCTTCAGGCAGAAGGCTAGGCGGAAAATCTCTGTAACCTGGACGTAGCGGGCGCGTCTTTTCTGTCGCCAACACTCAGTGAGATCCGCTGGAACCTTGATCTTGTCCTTGACCAAGGCGTAGAGGGAGTCAATCGCAATCGCGGCAGCCACGACGGCCTGCATGGCTGCGCGAAACTCCGCTTCGAGTGGCCCGCCCACGTCGCCGCCATCATCACGGGCCTGCAACAGCGCGGCATTCTGAGTTTGCGCCTCATCTAGATGAAACATGGCTATTTCGAGCCAATACAGCCACATGCTCAGGCGCACATGAACGGTCAGCAGCTCCGCCTTGAGGCCATCGGGACCCATGCTTATCGTGAGGGCACCGGCAGGAATGCTCAGGCCCATTCCCCGAGGTACCAGGATGCCGCCTCCCTTGGGCGGCTCATCGTCCGGCGTCGTCACAGGTCTCCTCCAATCCCACCTAACAATGATTAGACAGTCTGGATAAAACGGGACACACAGACCGTTTCCTTATTCATAAAAAGTTCCCACTTCTTCTTGTATCATGGCGAAATGTCGTCCATATCAGCTACATGCCAGATTCTTCCCGATCAACTTTTCCCGGTCAATACAGACTGTATAAGCCAGGTCAGAGCCCCTCAACCGGGCTGCGGACGCCGTGGTGGCCCATCGAAGATCATTAGTCAACAGCGAGCAGGCTTCTCCTGTTACTTCGTCATGGGCGCGGGTTCATCCATGCTGGAACGGAGGTCTTGTAAGATTTTTATGGCGCTGAGCTGGCGCGGTGGCATGGCGAGACCCTCGATCCGCTGAAGTTAATCAGGCTGACGTCGCCATCGCGCTATTTTGGTCTCAATGGCGGTATTTTGACAAGGGAAATTTTGCGGGCTGCCTTTTTCCTTGGGCCGGTAGTACGATTTGATGTCATTCTTTTGGGCTTTGGGAGTATAACACTTCTAAATGATATACAGTAACACACGAGACAAGTCTTTTTACTGCCTTTTAAGCCGACATAGCATGGCTTGTCCCGTGGCAAAGATCGTAATGTATGACAGTGTGCGACTTTTGTCTTGACACAGGAATCCATTACAGTCATACTGCGTCTTACATGGTAAGACACTATGGAGGTGAAGCAGAATGAGGGCCGCCGGTTATTGTAGGGTATCATCCCAGGAACAGACTGAAGGAACAAGTCTCAAGGCACAGGCAGATCAGATCCGGGCTTATGCCGCGATGAAAGGGATTGAAATTGTGGCCGTCCTGGTTGACGCCGGTGTTTCGGGCGGGAAGCCCCTGGCTGCGCGTCCAGAAGGCGGTAGGCTTGCCGAAATGGTAAGGGCGGGCGAAGTTGAGGGTGTTATTATCACAAAACTTGACCGAGGATTCCGCTCCGCGTCTGATTGTCTGAACTGCGTGGAAGAATGGGAGAGGTGCCACGTATCGCTTCATATTTTGAACCTGGGGGGCACTACCATCGACACCGGTTTACCCGCGGGAAAGTTTTTCATAACCGTCATGGCTGGGGCCGCGGAATTGGAACGAAACATGATCCGTGAACGTTGTAACGAAGGGCGGAAGATCCGAAGGGCTCAGGGTTGCCGTGTCGGTGAGGTTCCCTTTGGGTATTCTCTAGGCGCCGACGGCAGGGCGCTGATCGAGAATTCTGAAGAACAACAAGCCCTGTCCCTGATATGTTCGCTAAAGGCAAGAGGATCCAGTCTCCGCGTGATCGCGGATGAATTGAACCGCCGACAACTCAAGGCCAAAAAAGGTGGAACGTGGACTTATGGGCAAGTTCAGTCAGTCTTGCGAAGAGCGGCATGATGAAAGTCCCCTTCAGAAACGATCCTGATATGAACCGGCTTGAAGACATATTTAGGAAACTACCCCCCGAACGACAGGACAAGCTGATAAACGAACTGGAACGGGGGGAATTCTTGGAAGGTGAAAGCTATGGGAACACACAAGAAGAATCAACAGACCGTTGAGGCCGTCCGGGAAGTGGCGCGTGAGACAGGCTTGGCCCGGAAGTGGAAACAACTTGCCAATGTGTTGAATGACAGAGGCATTAAGACAGTGAATGATAGGACCTGGACCGAGGATAGTCTTCGGCACTTTTGTTCAAGGCACGCGGACATCTTCGATGACCCCCAATCACTACCTCAGGAACCTTCTGTAAGACAATTAAGCCTCGAAGAGGCGCAATCATGTAGTGATTTAGAAGCTTCATTAGATGTCACACACCGTGGTACACCGCCAACCGGGCTTGACGAAGGGACGGTTAATGAACTTCTGTCGATGCTAGCGTGGTGGAGAGCTCAAAAGGATCAACCTTCTTTGACCTCTGTCCCGATTCAGGAGAGGCCTACGTTCAAGCGGGGGGCTGACACGATCACGAAGACTATTCGGATCGGTAAGGCGCTGTTCCAGGACGCACAACGCTTGGCGAAAAAGCAACGCGCCCTGACCGGCGGGACCTTCTCCGGCCTGGTCGAGTTATTACTCTGGGAACGCTTAGGGTGTGATAATAAGTATCTGCGAAAAGAAGAATGATGACACTTCCAGAAAAAGGAATCCTATCGGGTCAGCGCCGGAAAGGACCCAGCGGCTTCACAATCAGCCACGTCCCCATAAAAAACTTTCCCCAAAACTTCGGCTCTGAAGCTAACGAAAAGACTCGCCGGGCAAAGACCGGCTAGACCGACCTGACCTCGACAATTGACATTTATTTGCAACACACCGGGTTTGGGGGAGCGCGCTGCACATTAGTCACATCATATCGCCGCGTTAGGCTTCCAAGCCCCTTTGTGCTGACGGGAGGCCCTAAACATTTTTGTTGGCATACTAATTGCTTTCTATATAGTATAGAGAACTTATCTACATTTGGACCGGTATCTAGCTGACTTTCCAGCTTATTTCAGACGTTAAAATATATAGACGGTGCTTGACTTAGGGGGGGAGTACCTATACAAAGGAGACAATACAATATGGAGAAAAGGCCATGAACGAAGCACAAAAAGAGCTCAAAGGCGTGATGCTCAACGTCAATAAAGATGTGTGGGGAAAGATCAAAGAACTGGCTCGGGACGAACAAAGGACTGCTAGCGGTCTAGTTCGCCTGTGGCTGAAAGAGGGCCTTGAAAGACATTTGGCTACGATTCAGAAGAGCCAAGCAGCATGAACTCTGGTTCTCTTTAGCAGCGGTAGCCCGCCCTCTTAGCACGGGAGAAGCTGCATGAGGCGATAATTGCGGGGCTAATGGTACGTGAGCCGGTTTCTGTCAGGTGACTCAGACCTGGACCGGCGTAATTGGTGACACGGCTTGTCGCGGCTGGAACAGCGGCACAAAAAAGGAGGAAATGGAGCGAGACACGTAGTCAGGGCGTTAGTACGCCCACAGTAGAGGTGCGTCCTAAGCCCTGAAACGTAAGCCCTTCGTGTGATGAAGGGCTCAGCAGGTGACAAAAAGCCACTACTGTCCGGTTTACTTTGATGTGATATCGGTATGTTAGGGCATTGCATTTTCCACTGTGACCTATGACAGTTTGTGTGGTTAAATCATATCAGTCAGTTACGCACCTAAAGTTAACGAAAG
>JBKQMK010000436.1:0-7901 GCA_052146735.1 Desulfomonilaceae bacterium
GGGGATTCTATTGAGGTAATCCAGTAATCAAGGAAACTCTTGAAAAGGGGATTCTTTGTGAGGTCAATAGAATTGCGGTATAGCTCCAGTGCCTTGTCACTTCGACCCAAGTCCAGGTACGTGATACCCGCCATGACCACGGACGGCACGAAGTCGGGGTCCAGTTCTGTAGACATGGCGTAGTTCAACATCGCAGGGTCTCCAGAGGCTTCCCCAATAAAATCACCTCCATAGGAGGCGTAGGCAAATGCCGGTGAAAACTCTCGGGCTTTGTGCCAGTCCAGAATGCCGCTAAGAATATGCCCGCTGCGGATGTACGCACTACCCCGGTTGATATAGGCGGCGTAAGATTTCGGATTCTTTCTGATCGCTCTTGACCACAAGCGCACTGCACGATCTAGTTGCCCTGACCGCGCGGCAGTCAAGCCTTGCTCAAGTTCCTGGGAAGCAGTGCTGTCAACCGGGAGAAAGAGGAGACTCGAACATGTAATTATCACAACCGCTGCAATCTTAGTAATGGTGAGAAGCATGGAATCGCTTTGCGGCCATCTCTCCCACAACCGAGACTTGCTTCCAGGAAGTACCGGCACATCGGAGTTTCCGGACACGCTCATTTTTTGGACTTTACTCGTTTATGTTAACATATTGTCTTCGCATCGATCAAGAATGAGGCAAAACATTTGGAAAAAGCAGATATTACGTTGACATTTCGATTATCATTGTGTTACGATAAAGAACCCTGAAAAAACAGGGCTGATGCAAGGTCGAGAGCCCGGCAATTCACCTGGATGCAGATTTGAAAGCCGGGCTTTCGTTTGTACCCCAATGCCGTCGGGAGGAACCTCAACATGCCGGTATCAGAGAAGATAGTTGAATTTGGAAAAAGGTCATCCTGGATCAGGAAGATGTTCGAGGAAGGGGCACGCTTAAAAAAAGAACATGGCCCGCAGAATGTCTTTGATTTCAGCCTCGGAAATCCGAACCTCGACCCCGTCAAGGCGGTGAAGAACGCCATGGTAGAAGCTGCTAAGGAAGACGCCAGCGGTGTGCACGGGTACATGCCCAATGCAGGATTGCCGGCTACCCGGGCCGCTGTCGCTCAGAAGATCCGGGAAGACGAAGGCATCCCCATTGACGAGAACCACGTAGTGATGACCGTGGGAGCCGGCGGCGCCTTGAATGTAATATTCAAGACGATCCTGAATCCTGGAGACGAGATAATAGTCCCGAAGCCTTTTTTTGTAGAATACACCTTTTACGCGGACAACCACTGCGGGCGAGCGGTACTAGTCCCCACTCGGGAGGATTTTTCGCTCGACGTTTCCGCGATTGAAAGCGCCATCACACCGAAGACCGCCGCAGTGTTGATCAACTCGCCCAACAATCCCACGGGGAAAGTCTACTCTGAATCGGACGTCATGGCCCTGGGCAAGTTGCTCGAAAAGAAGAGCCTTGACATGGGTCGCGATATCCTTCTCGTATCTGATGAGCCGTACAGAGGAATCACATATGATGGTGTTGTGGTTCCCAGCATCTTGAAGGCTTATGCTAACAGCATGGTGGCCACTTCTTTCTCCAAAGACCTTTCCATACCGGGAGAACGGTTGGGATATATCGCCATGAACCCCAATGCCTCTGATCCGGCTGCCACCATGGATGGCTTGGTGCTATGCAATCGGATTCTTGGTTTTGTCAATGCGCCGGCCCTGATTCAACGGGCGGCAAGAACCGTGCTTCGGGATATCGTGGACGTATCGGTTTACAAGCGCCGGCGGGACAGACTATACGAGGCTTTGACCAGTTTCGGCTATGAATGTGTCAAACCGGAGGGAGCGTTCTATCTCTTTCCGAAATCGCCTCTGTCCGATGACGTCGAATTTGTGGCTCGCCTTCAAAAGAAACTTGTGTTGACAGTTCCGGGTACAGGTTTTGGTGGGCCCGGCTATTTCCGGATCGCATACTGCGTCTCGGACGAGACAATAGAAGGTTCACTCAAAGGGTTCGAAGAAGCGATCAAAGGGCTGTAGACACAGCTCGGTCCGCGGAAGAACTCTCCTCACCTTCTGGATAACCCCGGAGGGACATCCGCGGCTCCCAAGCTTCGCCTTAATTGCAGTTCCAGGTCATGAACTTTCGTCCCCATTTCGAGCATGAAGTTCTTCTGCGAAGTCACGATATCTTCAAGTTCCCTGATGCGAGCCGTGAGCCCCTGGACCTCCTTACCGCCCTCGGCAGGCGGTTGGGCCTTCATGGCGGCAATGGCCTTACGGTCACCTTCCAGCGAGGTTTTCAGGTTGGTCAAGGCTTGCTCAAGCGGAGCAAGCTGGCCCTTTAGTTCCGCCACAGCGGCCTCCTTGACCTTAGGCAGTGTCTTCTTGACTGCGGTAAATAGCTGTGTATTGTTGTCAAGGACCTCTTTGCGGACATCGTTTACGTTTTTGGCTAGATCTTCCAATCCCTTGGAAAAGGTTCCCACGGTCTTCTTGCTAGCGGCAACCTCCTTGCTCATGCGAGCAACTTCCCGGCCTTCCGCTTCGACTCTTTTTTGGACTTCCGCGACGGATTGCTCCAAGGCTTTAAGCTTCTTACCCACAAGGTCCCGATCCTTTTGCGCTTCCTGAGCCCAGTCGCGGAACTCTTCCAGTTTTGTGTTGACCGGATCTACCTTCGTCTTCAGAACCTGAGAAATTCTGTCCTGTTGATCCTCTATGCGCTGGATATCCGCGCTGAAATCCTTTGGTAGAGCAAATTTTCCGGCGAACTCACGGAGGTCCTTTTCCTGCTGCTGGACTTTCTTTTCAAGGTCCGCAATCTTTTGCTTCAACTCTGCGGTCTCGTCGGCACAGCCGGCCAGCAGTATGGCAATAGCCGTCACGATTAACAATATGTAGCCACGTTGGGGGCTCATAGGGAAACCTCCGGGTCTCGTTTATGAGTAGGCATGATATCAAATCCTAAATTAAACGCAAGGATAAACCATAGACTGGATGTTAAATGCGAGGAAATGGCCGAGGCTTGAAGCTTCGCCTTCCGTTGACACTCTACGCCCCCTGTGTTAGAGATCTTTCCGTCTGCGGAACAGGCGAGTGGGTCTCTCACCAACTCGGAAGATGGTAACTGTCAGAGCCGACTCCGGCCACATTTTTTCGAACAAGTTTCGGCTACGCGGCGAACCTTATGGTATGAGGCTTGTCTCTTGAAAGAGACGGAGAGCATTCCTCACCTCGTCGTATCAGTGTTTTTTCACGGGGAAATGGAATCTCTTTTAGGGTTAATGAAGCTGCTCCGCCAAATCTGAGAGGATCGACATGCTGGGAGGAATTGCAAGAAAGCTGTTTGGCAGCAAGAACGAACGGGACTTGAAAAAGCTTGATCCCCTTGTTCAGGCTGTTAATGAATTTGAACCCAATTTTAAGACGCTTACTGACGAGGCCATCAGGCTGAAGACCGAAGAGTTCAAGGAGCGGGTCTCCAACGGGGAGACAGTGGACGATCTCTTGCCCGAAGCTTTCGCTCTTGCCCGAGAGGCCTCGGTGAGGACGCTCGGGATGAGGCCCTTTGACGTTCAGCTAATCGGCGGAATTGTGCTGCACCAGGGCAAGATCGCAGAGATGAAAACAGGTGAGGGAAAAACGCTGGCTGCGGCTCTTCCTGTATACCTTAATGCACTGACCGGCAAAGGCGTGCACGTAGTCACGGTGAACGACTATCTTGCTCGTCGAGACTCCGAATGGATGGGCGCAATTTACAAATTTCTGGGCCTATCCGTAGGGGTGATCGTTCACGATCTAGACGACGACGAACGGCGTGATGCCTACAATTGCGATGTGACATATGGGACCAACAACGAGTTCGGATTTGATTACCTCAGAGATAACATGAAGTTCTCTCTCCAGGATTATGTTCAGAGAGAGCTTCACTACTCGATTGTTGACGAGGTGGACAGCATACTCATCGACGAGGCCAGGACTCCCCTGATCATTTCCGGACCAACGCATGAGAATACAGACCGGTACTTCAAGATCAACAGGATCATACCCGGCCTGCACAAGGAAACGCACTACACCATCGACGAGAAAGCCCGCTCCGTTGTCCTTACTGAAGAAGGGGTCTCCAGAGTAGAGAAGGCTCTGAATGTCTCTAATCTCTATGATCCTTCTCAAATGGAAACTCTTCACCATGTTACCCAGGCCCTTAAAGCCCACACGCTGTTCAAGAACGACGTGGATTACATTGTTAAAGACGGGCAAGTAATTATTGTCGATGAATTCACGGGTAGACTTATGCCGGGTCGACGATACTCAGACGGGCTCCATCAGGCTCTTGAGGCCAAAGAAGGGGTCAAGATCGAGAACGAGAACCAGACCCTTGCGACCATTACGTTCCAAAATTACTTCCGTATGTACGACAAGTTGGCCGGAATGACCGGAACCGCCGATACCGAGGCGGCCGAGTTCAAGAAAATTTACAACCTAGAAGTCGTAGTCATCCCTACCAACCTGCCGATGGTTCGTACGGACAATTCCGATCTGATTTACAAGACCGAACAGGAAAAATTCGATGCCGCGGTGGAGGAAATAAAAGATCTATACCAAAGGGGCCAGCCTGTGCTCGTGGGCACCATCTCCATTGAAAAATCCGAGTACCTAGCGCGAAGGCTCAAGAAACTAGGCATCCCACATAGTGTCCTCAATGCAAAGAACCATGCGCTCGAGGCCGAAATCGTGGCACAAGCCGGTCGGTACAAGGCCGTGACCATCTCTACGAACATGGCCGGACGAGGAACCGACATCGTACTCGGGGGTAACCCGGTTTTTCTGGCTCGATCCAAATCCAAGAAAGGTGAGGGCTCGGAAGAATACGCTCAACTGTTGGAGGAGCTCAAGCGGCAATCCGAGTTGGAAAGAGGAAAAGTCCTCGAGGCCGGCGGTCTACACATACTTGGGACAGAGCGCCACGAGTCTCGACGCATCGACAACCAGTTGCGTGGCCGTTCGGGCCGGCAAGGTGACCCTGGCTCCAGTCGCTTTTACCTCAGCCTGGAAGACGACCTTATGCGGATTTTCGGCGGAGAAAGGGTCAAGATGATTATGGAGCGGGTAGGCATGGAAGATGGAGAGCCAATCGAGCACAAGTACACTACCCGAGCTATAGAAAACGCGCAGAAGAAGGTAGAAGCCCACAACTTCGACATCCGCAAGCATCTGCTTGAATTCGACGATGTCATGAACAAGCAGCGCGAAGTCGTGTACTCCCAGCGTCGCTTTATTCTGGGTGGCGAAGACCTAAAAGGGACGATCCAGGATATGATCGAGGACCTGGTCGAGGAGATGGTGGAGCGCTTTACCAGTGATCAACCTCATTACGACGACTGGGACATTTCTGCACTTGTGGAGGCCCTGTGGGGACAGTTTGGAGTGAGGTTCCATTTCGATTCGCTCCCTCCCCAGGAACAGACTAGCGAGGGTATCACCGAGCATATCCTCAAGGAAGTCCTTGCCGCATATGAACGGAAAGAGCAGGAGCTGACGCCCGAAGTAATGAGGGAACTGGAGAAGTTCGTTATGCTTCAGGCCGTGGATAATCAGTGGAAAGACCATTTGCTCAGTATGGACCACTTGAAGGAAGGCATCGGATTGCGCGGCTACGGGCAGAGAGATCCGCTAAAAGAATACCAGAGAGAGGGTTACGAGATCTTCCTTGACATGAGCAATCGTATCAAAGGAGAGACTGTACGGAATCTCTTCCTTGTCAGAATTGCCGCGGCGAATGACCTCGAGGAATTGGCGCCATCGCGTGAACAGGATATGCTCCTGTCCCATGGCGACTCGGGTGGAGGCGATTCACGGCCGAAGACAGTACGGCGCCAGGCAGAGAAAATTGGACGAAATGACCCGTGTCCGTGCGGCTCGGGTAAGAAATACAAGAAGTGTTGCGGGAAGGCGGCCTAAAGCCAATGTCTATCGGAGACAAGACCAGGCTCGGGATCCCGGTGATGATATATTGTGGCGGGATCTTCTGTCTCTCGAGTCTGAGCACGGTGCCTGCGGCCTTTACAAGCGTCCCCGACAAAGTCGGGCACGTGATCTTGTATGCTGGGCTGGGCTTCCTTGTAGCCTTGTACTTCAAGCGCAATCACCAGTTAAGCACGCTTCCGATCTGGGGCTTGGCGGCTGCTTTTTGTTTTATTTATGGAATTTCCGACGAATTTCACCAATATTTCGTAGAGGGACGATGCGCTGAAATCGGCGATGTGATAGCAGACCTCATCGGAGGAGTTCTCGGTGCAATCCTGAGTACGGAGCTTATTAGAAGAAACCTCTTCCCAGTGCTTAATCTCAAACGGTAATTGCTGCAAGCGGCGTTGAGACCAACGCCCACACTACGGATCCCTGTGGGACAGTGACGTCTGGTAGGCCTTCGGCCCGGACAATTTTTATGCAGATGGGAGGACACCAAGATTATCTCGTACCAAAGAGACCGATTTGTGAAGACCTCGGAGCTCGCCCTTCCCTTCCTGGACGACATTAGCGGGACGATCCGAGGATACCGAATCTTCACTGCCTGTCGGACGTTGCGAGGCAAAATCTTCAGGTTGGAGGACCATCTGGAGCGCCTCTATCATTCGGCCTCGGGGATTTACATGCAGCCGCCTCTTGCTCGAGAGGATCTGCGACACATCTTGGCCGCGGTTCTTGAAGAGAACCGGTATGTCGGTGCAAAAGGCGACCTGCTTCTATATGTCATTTTTAGCGGGGGCCTTGCCGGAAGCACTATGAAGCAATCCGGCTCAGGCGCTCACCTTTACATAGCAGTCTGTGAGCTGGTGTCGCCTCCGCCGGAATGCTATGAAAAGGGCGTTGGTTTGGCGACCTTCCCCTATCAGAGAATGTATCCGGACGTAAAGCTGCTCAACTATGTGGGGGCCATTCTGGCGCATCAAACTGTGGTTCCGACTCAAGATGCGTTCGATGTCCTATTTGTTTTTCCGCCGGACCAACAGACGATTCTGGAAGGATCGACCTTTACGATGTTTTTTATTGATCCTCAAGGGGACATTGTCACTCCGCCGTTGGATGGAAGGATCTTGGACAGCATCACGCGGCGAGTAGTCTTCGAAATTATTGCAGAAAGACCGGAAATGCGAATTCGTGAGGAGTCCGTCTCTCTGGACCAGCTTCCCTTGTTTTCGGAGGCATTCCTTGCTTCCACAACGCGCAATCTGCTCCCTGTAGTACGAATAGACGATAGAATGATCGGAAACGGCAGACCCGGACGGCGAACACGTGTTTTGAGCGGCATTTTCCTTGACTATTTGAATGCATCGTGACTCGAGGTGGAGTCCGCGGGGTAGGTCTTCCTGGTTCCTTGGTTCTGAATAGTGAACAAGAGCGTCCAGTGTCTGAGCAGCGACCTGGCATGATTCGCATTTGAAATCAAGAATCTGGCCCAAATTCGCCCACTCGTCGGACGATCCATGATTTCCCTTGACAGAAGGGGGCTCAACACAATATTTTTGAGTAGATGCATTTCGGGTCTTTACGCCGGAATTATTCTTGGGCAGGCCCTCGATGCTTACGCTCTTCAAATTGGACAACTGTGTTCTCAGCCATCAACAGGAGGTGAAACGGTGAGTGCTCCCGACAATATTCAAACGTGGCAAATGGTGAAGGGTCCGACTTATGATAAGGAGGCCCGAAAAGTCACTGCCCCCGGGGAACTGCAAAGGGTTGAAATTCCTGTCCCCGAACTGAGTCCGGGCGAAGTACTCGTCAAAATTGCAGGTTGCGGAGTATGTCACACCGACATGGCATACTTTTACGACGGGGTTCCCACCATGACCAAGCCACCACTTACGCTAGGGCACGAAATCGCTGGCACAGTAGTCGCGGCGGGTCCGG
>JBKQMK010000437.1:0-13032 GCA_052146735.1 Desulfomonilaceae bacterium
GGTACCAAGGTCGTTCTGACCGCTTCGTCGAGCCCCGCGCAAGGGAAGCACACGGTGGAACATCTTCACGAGGCGCTCGGATTCCCGGTTCCGTTACGATGGCCGGCTCTCATGGAACTAGCCCCCCGGGAGAGAACCGATGTGATCTGGATACATCCGGGGAGTGGGGGTCTCAAGAAAAGCCTCTCACTTGAGATCATCACGCGGCTTACGGAGATTTTGCGTAGCGAGACCGGTCTGTCAGTCGCTGTCACCGCGGGGGAGGCTGATGACTTTCTCAAGGATCTCCCCGAGTGGGAGAGACTGACTCGTGGGCCACGTACATCCATTGTGGAAAACAGGCCCATCGTAGAGTTGTGCGGGCACTTGGGCGGGGCCAGATTATTCGTCGGGAACGATTCAGGCATCAGCCATTTGGCCGCGGGCCTCGGGGTACCTTCTGTTGTCTTCTTCATAGCGAGCGACCCGATCCAATGGTCCCCGTGGGTCGCGGCAGAGCAATTGAGGATCATTGACTACCGAGGGGAGGGTGCTCTTGGACTTGATTTGGAGCGAGAAGCAAGGGGAATCCTGGATTTCGCCGGTCTGTAGTTAGGGGCATCAGGCTCGGCGAGATTAGTATTTTTTGGCTATTATAAACAATGCCTTATATAAAGATATTATTATAATCATATTGAGTCATTTATCAGTAATCCTGCCTGATAATTTAACTTTAATTATATCAACTTGATATAACATTTTAATTATATGCAGTTTCTATTGACATTAATATTTCATACATATAACTCCCTGTCATAACATCATGTTGCCTCTGTGATGGAGGGTATGTATCTAATAAAACCTCATAGTATAGTAGTATGTATAGTTTTATTGTTAACGATGTTCGCCACGGATGCACACGGGTCCGACGTAAGCACCGGCCTTAAGTACAGCGTTCCCATGAACAGCGGCAGGTGGGGATACGTCAAGGGCGATTATCGATACCTGACCTACAAGCAGAATTACGGTGACGCCAGGATGGTTGACACCGCAATGGACGGTGGATTCCTTCAGATGGGATTCGTCTTCTAAGCGAAATCAAAGGTGCCCGGTCGCTTGTGTAGGGGCACCCGGCACACAATACTTTTGTCCGCGGCCCGTACCTGAAATTTGGTTGAAGCCCGACCGTTAACGGCCGTTTCCTTCCCAGCTCCCTTAAGCCTTGGTCGCGCTATTTTTCCGTACCCCTGAATCTTGTTTTGTCCGCCAACTTGATCTTCTCCGTTAGAGGGTAGAAACTATGATAATTCGTGGCTCAGCCACGAAGAAGACGACGAAGAAGTTTGCGAGAAATGAATCTGCAAGAGCGCGTGCTGAAAACTATCCTGGAACGCCCCGGCTCCTCAAAGAAAAGAATTGCTCGATTGTTTGACCTTTCGAGTTATCGTCTGCACCGGGTTTTTAGGCATATAGAGAGGGACCTGCAAGGGCAGACCATAGTGCACCATGATGAAAACGGCGTATGGCTGGTGGAGATGGACCCGGGCAAGTGCATGGGCACACTATGGGCTGGTGCCCTTGGAGGGGGATACCGCCAATGTTCGAAGAATCCGGAATTCAAGGATAAACGGTGCTACGAACACTCCGAGTGTCAGAATCCTGAGATGGTCGCGTTCAAGCGTAAGTTGGACTACCTTACGGGCCCCGCGGAACCTACCGTGTTTCACTTGAGCCACCTGACGATGGCGATTGTCGAAAACCTTATCGAGCGGTTGAAGAAAATAGCCCCGCTCACGCTACGGGACCAGCTCGAAAAGGACAGGTTTCGCGGGCTATTGGAGGCCGCGCTCAGGACACTCAGATGGAAGGACCGGGTGCGACAGCGCCGTTCACGGGACCGGATCCCACCTGAGTTTTTCGAGCGCCACCGACGATCCTCGGGGAATACGTTTGATTACTCTTTAAGGCAGCACTTCCTCGTCCTGGAAGTAGCTTCGGACGCTACCAGGCAGCAGGTCCTCAATGCATGGCGAAGACTGGCCCGGCGCCATCATCCCGACTCAGCCAGCGGTGACGAAGAGCGCATGAAAGCTATCAACCTTGCCAAGGAAAAGATTTTTAGGATCAAGAGATGGGACTGACAGCAATGTGCGTTCATAGAAGTAATACTGATCTGGGGACCAATCGGTAGTTCCATTGCCGTAGAAGCACGGTCCCGTGTCTCGCGGGAGGCCCCTACACGGTGCCGGAAATGTTACGAGCCGATCGCGCAAGCATCTGCCGCTGACAAAGAAAAAGAGGACGCTTACGCGTCCCCTTTCTTTATTCTCATCGATTTTGGACTGATTAGTTACCAGTAAGTCCCAAACACACCGTCAGCCGATCCAGCAATCAATTTTACCGCCATAGAGTCTTTCTTGGCGAACGGGGCGAATTTTTTCTTGTACCGGGGACCACCGTACCCAAATCCCATGGGCCTGCCCATACCCATTCCGTACCCATAGCCGGGCGGGCCGCACACCGGCTGTCCACACATCGGAGGCGGACACATAGGCGGAGGACACATTGCCATAGGTCCGCACGGCGGCGGTCCACATTTGGGGCGGCGTGCCAGATCCACAAGGCAATCAACTGCTCTGAATGGTAGGGCAACCACTCCAACTACCACATCACATGCTCCCCTAAGTATCTGAGCCAACGGATTCTCTTTGCATTGTGGGGGAGGGCAAGGAGGAGGACCACACATAGGTCTAGGGCCGCAAACCGGTGGTGGGCCACACACAGGCGCCGGGCCGCACACCGACATTGGCGGCGGGCACATCATGGGTGGTGCACAAACGGGGGGTGAACATGCCGGAGGCGGGCAGATCGGGCCTCCTGCTAATGCCTGTCCACCAGCAACCGCAACCAGAAGGCTGGCGATCAGCAAGGCACGGACAAGAACTCGCTTTGTCATCCTATACACTCCTTAATGAGGTAGGCTCGGCGACAGTCACAACAATTTGCCGCCTACCCCCGAAAAATAGCTTACGCTGAATGAATCGCACCATAGCAAAAGGGCTTATGGGTTGTCAATCAAAGAATTCCCCGATTGAATTGACGGACGCCAAAGGCGTCGGCTTTCTAGTCTTCCTTCTCCTGCCAAACGGGTTCTTCATCAGGTATTTCCGATTCGGGCCTGCGAGGAAAACCGATACGACCGCATCCGAAGTCGGGGGTCTGACAAGAACCCAGACTCGCCACGATCTCTTGCTTGAATGATTGGCCCGACCGTTGCCACTCCCGGACAAACATTTCAAAAAGTGGCTCGTGATTCTTGTCAAAGCGGACTTTACCTCTTGGGCCGGTTATCTCCATCTCCTCAATGGATTTAATAATTTTGATCAGTTCTCTTTCTCGGCTATTCGCGTTCAGAGCCCCGCTAATGGCGCCGGCTATATCGTAACCTTCCGCCGCTTTAGCTATGTCGGGAACGTCGGTCCCCATTTGATGTTTGATGGTATCCGCGAAATCTTTGGGATTCCTGAGGGCGGTTAATGTCTTTACCCCCGCGGAGGCTTCACCGACCTCTTTGAGGGTGTGGGGGAAAGCGGTCAAAGATTCCGGGCCGATTATGGGCTTCTTCAGGGAAGGAGAGGGGCTCTTGAATGCCTTGAGAAAAGCTACCGCTGAGGTCTTCTTGAAAGAAGCGAAGATGAAATCGGGCGTCGTTTCAATCACCGCGTCCATGACCGCTTTAAAACCTTTCGTGTGATCGGGAACCATAATTCGGTTTGCAAACGTTCCGCCTGTCCGCTCGAAGGTGTATGCGAAAAAGTCTGCTTCTTCGTTCCCTTCGGCATCGTCGTCACCGGTCAAGAGTGCAATTCGGCCCAGGTTCTTCATGGCCCAAGGGGCCAATGGTTGAGCCGCTTGATAGGAGTTGACGCACAATCGGAAGCTCCCCGGCAAACACAGTTCTCCAGCTACGAGGCGCACCGCGGGATTTGTCACGAACAGAATCGCGTTGCTACCCCCTACACCGTGGATGGTCTGTTCGGCTCCCTTGACGGACGGGGGCCCTATGAGAAAACGAACCTCCCGGTTCATCAGGAGATCTGCAAGGGCCTCCAGGGTCTTTTCGTCCTCAGGTCCGGAATCCTTTTTCAATATCTCTATGGAAGGGGCTTCTGACCCTTTCTCCTTGAGAAAAAGCTCGAATCCTGCCATCAGCGATCGGGCTTCCGACGAATGCGGTCCGTGTTCCGGTAAAATAAAGCCCACTTTCTCGATGGGCCTATCCTCTGCTCGAGCTAATGACATGCCTCCAAGCATGAGCGCAGCCGAAGCGCCTGTACGGATGAGAAAATCCCGGCGGGAGATCCTGCTCTCCACAGGTGCTCGCTGAGCCTCCCTCCAAACAGTAGGCGTCTCTTGTCGGTCTCGGCCGTCGCGCGGCCTTTGTTCGATGCCGTATCCCGGGGCATTTTCTCGGAGCGACATGTTCTTTGTTTTATCCCCTTTTCCCGGCTTGTGCGCGATTCGATTGTGATTTCATTGCCCGGCATCCTACCTTAAACCGGGGAAGCTGTAAAGAAATGAGGCAAGCGGCCCGTCAGTCGAGCGCCTTATGGAATCGCGCGGAAAACGGCTCCGGTTCGGCAGAGAGTTCACTGCCCCCCGTGCGGCTCTTGCTATTGCCGTTCTTAAACGGGAAAGAGAGCTAGCGCCCGGGTTCTTCGGGTGGTCGGGGAGTTGCGTCAGGGGCTTCTGAAAAGGGAGGGCGTGGCACCGGCCTAGGAGCCATTCCAGGGGCTTCGGGGCGCGGAGGGGGATTTTCTCTGAAGTTCCTGCCGAGGGCGTCCAGACCTTGCGTGACTGCGTCAAGCAGGTCTTTGTTGGTGTCACCGAACTTGCGGATCGCCTGAAGCGTCTTGTCAGCGTCGTCAAGAGTCTGCTTGTTGCTGTCAACAATGCCGCGGCTAAAAGGCCTGAGAACCTTGTCGGAGAATTCCTTGCCCGCTTGATACATCTTTTCTGAGAGTTCGTTTCGGTTTGGGTCTTGGAGGAATGAGTCGACCTGGCCTTTAATTATGCCCTTGGTAATTGGATAAAGTTTCTTCGCTAGCCACTCAGAGTCCTGCTCCAACTTGGCGTCGGGGACCTCTTTCAGAGATTGCTTCAGCTTTTCTGCAGCCGCGGAAGCAGCGCCCTGGACAAAGGGTTGAGCCACTTCCGCTGCCCGTGAGCCCTGAGACTTCGTCATAAAGCCGGACAGCAGCTTGGCGGCACCGTAAAACGCCAATATGATCACCAAGCCAGCGAGGGTGTAACCCAGAAACTTTTTCATTCACGTACCTGAAAATGCCCCCCGGACGAATGAGTCCGAGGGGCCAATATTAAATAACCCGCGGTCGCCGTCAGGGCATCGGACGGCCCCACGAATAGCCCGCAGGATAAGCGCGGCTTACCTTTGTCTTGCGGATGGGCTTATGCATGGGTGGAAGACAAACCGGGGGAGGACAATCCATCCGTACAGCTACTACCTTGCAGCTTGGCGGTATAAAGGAATCCTGGGAGCACTTAACCACGGCCATTTCTGAAGCATGGCCCGGGGTAGGCCCGAATCCTTGATACAAAGCCCCTCTGGCATTCTTGGCGGTCGCCACGAATACTCCGCCGGCATGACTCCAAGCTGCCACGAGCAGCACCAACAGCAGGCCGGCAACGACAACGATGCACTTCCTATTCATTTCATACCTCCATTCGCTTAATCATAGACAATATATCAGCCCTAGTCCAGCACTAGGACACAAGGCTCGAGAAAAAAGTTCCTTGTGAGATTCTCTTGGGCCACTCGCTGTATACAAGGATCTTTGAATCAGGCTTTCGAGCGGCCTGCTCAAAAAAAGCACACGCATGCACAACTCCAAGACCCGGCAAAAACTTCTTAAGCCCGCTCCTCTATTAGCGAAGTCTGACCCGTGGCTTCCAGAACGCTTGCCCACAGCTTGCCCCGCAGATCCAAACGCTTGCGCCCGGCTGCCACAAGGTTTACGGGAATGTAGACAAACTCGTCGTTCCAGGTCCCGACCACCATATTGGTCTTGCCTGCCATTCCCGCGTCTACGGCGGTCTGACCGAGAAAGCCGCAGAAGATGGAGTCGTTGGCAGTGGCTTCAACCGAACGGATCATGTAGCTAGGATCGATGTATTTGAGGTTCAGCTGAATGCTTTTGGCCTTGAAGTGTTCGGTAATCGCATTCTTCAGAAACACCCCTATGTCTCCAAGCCTCGAATTGCCGGACTCGTCGGTCCCTTCCGCCTTGAGAAACTTTTGTCCGGCCCCTTCCGCTACTACTATGACTGCGTGCTTTCGGTCTTCCAAACGCCTTTCTACCATCGCCAACAGGCCATGTGGACCTTCGAGGTCAAAATCAGACTCGGGGATCAAGACAAAATTGGCATCGCGCTTTGCCATGGCCGCGCTGGCAGCGATAAAACCCGAGTGGCGCCCCATCAACTTAACCAATCCCACACCGTTGGGCGCTCCGGTAGATTCAACATGGGCTGCTGCAATAGCCTGGGTGGCCATGCTTACGGCTGTGTTGAATCCGAAGGAACGGGAAAGCAGGTTGATATCATTGTCGATGGTTTTGGGTATCCCGATAACGCTGATCTTGGCCCCTCGCGATCGGATCTCTGCCGCTATCTTTGCAACTGCGCGAAATGTGCCGTCTCCGCCGATAGCGAAGAGAATGCCAATATTCATCCTTTCGAGAGCGTCCACGATCTCGTCGATGGGTTGAGGTCCCCTGGAAGACGAAAGAATAGTTCCGCCCTGTCCACCGATCTCTGTGACCGTATCCGGCTTAAGTTCCATGACAGGGTGTCCGTATCGCGGGATAAAGCCCTGTAGTCCATACATAATGCCGAGCACGTTCTTCACGCCGTATATATGGTAGAGAGTCAGAACCAACGAGCGTATGACGTCGTTTAGGCCAGGGCAAAGTCCGCCACAGGTGACCATCGCGCACTTCAATTTGCTGGGATCAAAGAAGATTTTCTGCCGAGGGCCTGCCTTCATGAATGAGACGGGGTCCCGGCCCTCTTTGACATCCCGCACCACCGTTTGCGGGGAGAGATCGAAGAGCACACGTTCGTTGTCGTCCACCCACTCGACCCGCTTCAAGGGTGAACATATTCTAGGCTCTCCGAGAGATTCGATGTTCGTATCCATACGTCGTGGCGCCCTTATCGCTCCAGCGAGGTTCTTTCTGCAACATCAACGACTTAGTCCATTCGGAATGCCTCACCATACCTCATAAAGCTGAAAAAATCAATAAAAAACGCTTATTAGCAATGCAATGGCCACAGAGTCCTGGCTTGGTGCTCACTTGTAGCTGATTCGATAAATCGTCCCGCCTTGTTATCCGATACAAGAAGCGCCCAGTCCGGCATTACAAGCCCATCTACCGGACGACCCCATGCCCCTACTGCGGGAACCGCCGATTGGCCGACATAGCACCAGTACTTCTTTGACGGCGCAATAGTGTCAGACGTTAAATCGGAAAAGGGCTATGTCTCCGTCTCTTATCACGTAATCCTTCCCTTCAAGTCGTACTTTGCCCGCTTTATGAGCCGCTGCCATTGAGCCGGCCTCCTTGAAATCATCGTAACCGACTATCTCGGCCCTTATAAAACCTCTTTCTATGTCTGAGTGAATGGTCCCGGCTGCCTTCACCGCGGTCTTTCCCTTCTCGAGCTGCCATGCTCTGACCTCGGGTTCTCCCACCGTAAAAAAGACTATGAGATTAAGAAGCGTGAAAGACGTTCTTATTATCCTTTCTTTGGCTCCCTCTTCCAGTGCAAGATCTTTGAGAAACTCCCGCGCGTCTTCCTCGCTGAGCCTCGCGATTTCCGCTTCCGTATCAGCGTAGAGCCAATCCAGGGCAACATTAGACTGACCCTCCAGGTGCGCGCCTATTTCTTCCAGTGTGGACCGGACGTCCTCCCGGCTTTTGTTGTCACCGGCATTGACCAGGATCAATTCGGGCTTTGCTGACAGAAACGAGAACCCCCTCAGTTCTTCGGACTCAATGGCCGGTGGAAAGGTACGGAGCGGCTTGCCGTCATTCAAGAGGACCTGGGCCTGCTGGAGCAGGTCAAGCTCGCAGGCAAGATCTTTGCGGCCCCTTTGTACATCCTTAGTGAGACGTTCGACACGTTTTTCAATCACCGCCAGATCGGACAAAATCATCTCTTCTTGGACCGCAATATAGTCCCTTACTGGTTCCGGTCGGCCCAGGGCAGGGGAATCAAAGAATCTTACGCAATGCAGGATCGCGTCCAGCGGACGAATATGGACGAATGTCTTGTCACCTATGGAGCGGCCCGGTTTGCCTTCGCCGGTGATTCCTGCAATATCCAAGTACTCGACATGCACAGGGGTGACCTTCTTGGGCTTCTGGTAATCGACCAGGAACTCAAGTCTGGGGTCCGTGACCTTTACCATCCCCAAGCCGGGATCCTGGTGGCCCCTGCGCTCTCCGGATTCAATACCACCTGTCAGTGCTCTGAAAACCGTGCTTTTTCCGCTCCCGGGCAGACCAATAATTCCCAGTTTCAATCGACGCCATCCTTTCTTCGTAACCGTTCACCGAGCATTTGCCGCGGTCGCGGAGGCCGGTCCTGTGAGTGGCCGGCGTCTGCCGGCTTTCAGACGGGTGGGCCGCTTTCGCTGTGAACAATTACCTCAATAGTTAGCTAAGTACTCCTTTTCATAAATCCGGTCACATATTTCAGACAGGAGTGGTGGGACAGGCATCTTGCCTCTCATTTCCTGATAGACAGGCAAGATGCCTGTCCCACCAATACGGTAGTCACGCGCCGACCCTATTCCTCAATGGCTCTCCCTAGAGCTCGCAGATGCTTGCGAAAGGTGTACGACGCATCCGAAGCTCGTTTGGCCAAGTAGTCGCTAAACTGAAGTTGTTGCCGCAGATTGTTGCCCGCGCTTATCTCTGATGCTTGCCGCCGTTCCGTTTCCCAAATGCTGTGTGCGATAGATACAACGTCTGCTATACGCTCTCCTGGTACAAAAATAACGCCATCATCATCCGCGAAAACAAAATCATCTCTGCCCACGGTCAGATTGCCGACCCTGGCGATGCTTAGAGCATCCGGATCACGGCCGTCCAATCGTGTCGGCCCTGCTGGACATCTACCGTAGCTGAAGACCGGGAAGCCAATCTGGATGAGCTCGGCTGTATCACGGTGGCAGCCCCAAACCACCATACCGCCTAGCCCGCTCGATTGAGCCTCCAGCACGATGAGATCGCCAATACAAGCTTCATCCATCCTGCCCTTGTTGTCGATGACCAGAATATCCCCCTCTTCTGCGCTCTCCATTGCCTCCAAGAAGATATCCACGCTGCCATAGTGTTGCACCGGCAGTACTGGGCCCTGCAACATAGCATCCCGGTATGACGGAGTGAATGCCTTGAGGAGCCAAACGGAGAGGCAACCCCAATCGCACACTGGCATCAGCCACGAGCGGGGTGGAGAGATTACTTAAACTGCCCTTTAAATATGATTTGTCCATAGATCCTCTTTTGTAAACATACACTTCCTCAGCATGGTGCCACAAATGTGCGAAGCTCATTCGAGCATAGTCGCGCCTCAACGCTTCAACCGCTGCCTGAGAGCCAAAGCAAAAAAACCGAATAGGAGAGGGCCAAAGATGCTTTGTATCCAATTGACAAAGTTACCGCAGAACCAAGTCGGTATAAAGTCGTTAGGTTTGAGAAGCGTCATGACACGCAAGCTGTATAGCCCGACATCCCCTATGCGCGTCAAGCTTAGCATCGAGTTCGCATCCTTGTTGAGGACTAGCAGGCCTCCGCAAAAATAAGCGGCAGTGGTCGCAGCAAGAAGAACGGTCGCCCAAAAAAGGGGGAGCAGGCAGCTTTCGCCGTATCCGCTCACCCAACGATACACGGTGAGCAAAATCGAAAGCCCCCAGCCTGAATTCTTCCGACGCATCTCCTTCTCGCCGTAGTGGAAGTGACGAGCCCGCTCGTAGTCATGCCGGTCTTCGTAGTTTTGTTTTAGCTGGCGGTAGAGTTGCTCAATTAGAGACCAAAGAGGCTTGCCCTTGTACAGGGTCTCGTCTTGATCGTATAGCGCGCTAGGGCCCTCAATTTCTGGCCACTTAACATCAGTAAACTCAGCTTTACGCAAATCCGTGTAAAGGAATCGGCACTTCTGCACGTCAGCATTTCGGAAGACAAGCGCATCAAGGGGCTCAATAGTGACGCGCCTAAAGTCAACCTCTATCCCCGAAAAGATTTGGGTCGCGTCCCCCAATTTTTCTAAGCCATCAAATGAAGTGCTTCCCTGAAACTTGGCATGGAAGAACCTGGCCTTCTCAGTGAAGGATACGTTGACGAATTCAGCTCCCTGGGTAAACGCGGCATAGAAGAAGTTGGCCTGTTTGCGGAACTTCGTATCGAGAAAATGAGCCTCCTCGGCGAGGGTGGCAAATTCGAAGTTGGCTTCCGTGAACTCAGTGAAGAGAAAATTCGCTCCCTGAGTGAACTTGGCACGAGAAAAGTCAGCCGTTGCGGCAAATGTTGCATTCATGAAGATTGCCCTTGCCTTAAACTCAGTGCCACAAAACTTCGCCCCTTGAGTGAACGTCGCATCGGAAAAATTCGCAACCTTGGTGAGTGTGACGCCGGAGAAGTCAACTGGGGCTGGGAACACAAAATGACTGTAACTGCCTTCCCTTTTCTCCCGGTGCACGGCTAAGGCTTCGGCGAATGCGTTTCTATCCTTTTCGGGGTCATGAGAGTGCAGGATACAACAATCTTCCCCGGGATCAGCATCTAGGCCGCAGATTTCATAGTGTTTGCATTGTGGCATTCTGTCCCCCCTCCTGGACGACCTTGCTGAGTTCAGCGCAGTGCTTCCGCAGCAAACGCGAGAGCAGCTTGAATGGCTTCGCGGGTCAATCGAGGATGTGCCTCCAGGATTTGGTCCACCGTCTCACCGGCGGCCAATTTCTCCAAGATGAGCTCTACGGTGACGCGAGTACCGGCGATAACAGGCTTGCCCATCATCACGGAAAGGTCTGACACTACAAACTTGGCATGAGTTTCCATGTTATCGCCTCACGTGCGCCAATGGTGGCCTCACGGCTTACTCTGCTTCCCTTCACACGGTCGTTCGGCTTTCCTCTTTAGGAGGACTCAGGACTTCTTGATACGAGAATTCCTGCAATTGGGCGTTAGTGCGCGCATGCTCGATCGTCATGCTTACGAGATTGCCCCGAGCGTCGAGATCAACATAGATGTTCTCGCTGATCTCTTTTGTGTCAGCTACTTCGTTGTCAGTAAACTCGACGAGCGCGGTATCGGTGTCCGAGAAATATTTGACCCTCATAGCCCATTCTCCTTGAACGATCTGTCGAAGAAGGCATTGTGGACTGTTTCCCCGTCTTCCAATAGAATGACACGCAGGAACTTAGCCGCTTCAGGTATCCAGGCCCACTTGCGTATTCTCCCGTCGGACTGGATTTCGGTCTTTTTCGGAAACCGCATTACATGGATTATCCATTCATTCCGTATTATCGCCCGGTCGGGCCTGTTTCGCATGTGTTCAAAGTACTGAGTTGTCTTCACTCTTGCCGCCGTGTTTGCATCTTGAATAAGACAAATTATTGGCTACAAGCCTCCGGAAGATACCCAGAAGTTATTTACTGATCCCTGTACTTCTTGGTCAGTGCTCGAATATCCGTCTCGGTGAACTCCACACCGTGCTCTTCCATGAGTTCGGTTTCCACCTTGAGGAGTTCTTCGAGCCGAATGTCAGCGCCGAATACACCGATCATCTTGTCTTTCTTGTCCCTCAAAGGAGCCGACACGGTAATGCAGAGCGCTCCGGTGATTCTCGAAGTGAACGGTCCCACCACGTGGATCTTACCGTCCTTTACCGGCCTGATGAACCAGGGCCGGTCGGAAAAGTCCTCGTGGGCCTTGAACGCCACATACTTGGCGCGCTCGGTGATGTCCGTAATGTTCTCGGTGACCTTTTTACCTTGCATGTCGGCAACATAGCAATACTGAATGAACGGGTACCTGTTAAGGAATTCGGTCATCACCTTTTCCATACTCTTCGCCTTGCCCGATTTCATTGCCGGCGTTTCAGTGAAGCGCTCCACAATTTTGAATGCCATCTCTCGGGCAATAAGTTTCATGCGATCCCAGTCGGATATGAACAGCTCGGGCATGTACCTCTTGACCAGTGCTGTCATCTCTTTGTCGGACATGGAGGTGACACGGCCTGCGTCGTACATCTCGGTAATGATGTCATAGATCTTGGAAATCGCCGGATGGCTCTTTTCGACCCTTTCTTCCCTCGGCACATCCATCTTGGCGTTGATCCAGTGCGCAATCCCAGCCAGGCCCGACTTGTCGGTTATGTTCACTATGGGGGGCTTGCCGAGGATCTTCGTGGTGTCAAAGATGTTGTAGATTTCCTCGTTTTTCAGAACTCCGTCAGCGTGGACGCCCGCACTGGTTGCATTGAAGCCTTTGCCCAGAAGAGGATAATTTTCAGGAATCTGATGTCCCAGTTCGCGCTCGAAATACTCCGCGACCTCGGTTATTGCTAGCGTGTCCATTCCGTCGGCCTGGCCTCTTATAGACATGTACTCAATCATAAGGGCCTCTATCGGGGTGTTGCCGGTCCTCTCTCCGATGCCGAGCAGAGTGCCGTTCACGCTGGAGCATCCGTAGAGCCATGCATAAACCGCATTGGTCACCGACTTGTGAAAATCATTGTGCCCGTGCCATTCGAGCAGGTCTTCGGGGACATTGGCGTCATCAATCATAGCCCGGATAAGCTTGGGCACGCTTCGAGGAAGCGCGGCGCCCGGATAGGTAACCCCGAAGCCCATGGTATCGCAGAGACGTATCTTGATGTCTATTCCCGATTCTTCACGAATGTCCATGAGTTTTTGAGCCAACGGCACACAGAAACCGTAAATATCCGCCCTGGTGATGTCCTCAA
>JBKQMK010000438.1:0-10820 GCA_052146735.1 Desulfomonilaceae bacterium
TTTGGGGCTCCCTAGCGGAGCAAGATAAACAATCTTTAAGCTATTTATTCTCTCTTCGCCCTCCGCGCACTCTGCGGTTAATTTCTTTCCCCGATTTGCGCGGGTTCTCTAACTCATCCCCTTCTCACCTCTCTCCCGAAAGACTTCCTTGGCCGCGAACATCCCATTCAGTGCTGCCGGGAATCCCGCATACACAGCCATCTGGATGATGATTTCGACAACCTCCTGGCGTGACACACCGACATTTAGCGCACCGTGAATGTGTACCTTCAGTTGGGGCGTGGCATTGCCAAGCGCTGTGAGCGCTGCGACTACCGCGATCTCTCGTGATTTCAGGTCCAGTCCGGGGCGACTGTAAACATCTCCGAACGGGAATTCGATCACATATCGAGCCAGGTCCGGAGCGATGTCTTTGAGACTCTCCATGACACGCTCGCCCGCTTCCCCATCGACTTCTTTTAGTTTTTCCCACCCTCGTTCGTATCTATCGTCGGACATTGTGGTCGCCTTTCCCTTTTTTGAACATCGACTTCCAGCCTACGGTTACTGAAAGCTTGAAATATTTTCAGCACGTCAATTCTACACCTAATTCTACTTCAGTGCTCGAACGGCCTTAATAAACACACTCAGGTAGTGGTACGGGCCGAGGTCGGCGAAGGATTTCTTAACAAATCCGTGAGGGGTAACCATCCGTTCCACATCGTCAGGACTGAGTCTAATGTCTTTCGGGGGGCCCGGTGGACCATCGATTTTCTTGAATTCGACAATGGCGAAGATCGCCTCCGGCTTCAGCACCCGTGACGCTTCTTTTAGTGCTCCCTGATCCGCGCCGATTTCGACCAAATCATGTAATACCGTGGCCATCAGACACGTATCCACGCTCTCATCTTCTATCGGAATCGTCCTACCAATATCGGCAACGACGGCATTGACGTTGGCGTATCCTCCGCTGGCAATGCGCTCCCGCAAGATCGAAATCCCGTCCTCCCAGAGGTCTATCGCATGGACCAGGCCGTGGTTTTCCATTCTTCCGGCCACCTCTATGGAGTATGCGCCCCTTCCACAACCAAGATCCAGGAGGGTCATGTCAGGCGAAATCCGTAGTTCCCGAAATAGAACCTCTGTATCGATTAACTCAAAGCTGCTCTTGCCGGCCCCTGGAGGGTTTTTCTTGTGTTCGTCAGCCATTTCAGTATCCTTTCAATCATGAGCACCGGATAATTGCTGCTCTAATTATTTAGTGAGTCCAAATAGTCTTCCGTCAGTTCTCTCCCAAAGTCCGGACAATTGTATATCTCTTGATGATTCGAATCAAAGAAGCGATGGAACTATCCCGTACCATCACGAAGACATTCAATCCATACTTCATACCCGCACTGGCAATAACCCACATAGCTGTACACCATTATCCGGATCTCCGACTCGCTCGCCTGCTTCGCTATCGGCTTCTTTTAGTTTTGCCCACCCTCGCTTGTATCTATCACTGGACATTGTGACTCCTCCTTTCTTTTCTGGACTTCGACCTCGAAAGGGAAAGCCAGATGCTCTCCTTAACTCGTGTTGAGCGGCACCTCAAGCCTTTCCACGCGCCTGCTCGGCATCGCATCGTCCCGGATCTCGTTTTTCATGCCAGAGAAGACACGCTGCTCACAATACTCTATTTGTCCAGCGCAAAGGTATGCTAATGAGAGACAAACCGGGAGCAGACGCAGCCACCACAATTCATATGAGGGCAAGCATGGACCAACACGGTGAGGCAGGTAAAATAGAGGTTCTCTGCAGTAAGGACACGTGTCGTCAGAGGAGCTGACACCTGCCGCACAATTCCTACACCGAACCACTTGCGTCCACCATGGAATGTCTCGGCGAAAAGTAAGGATCTTGATCGGGTCGATTCCCATTTTCCTTTCGAGTGCCTCTTGATCCGGACACCGATTCCCGACCACAAAGCCTAGGACTTGATGATGAGGGTACCGCCGTTTGACCGGGTCGTAATATCGCAGTAATTGTCCAAGCGCTGGCTCGGTGATGACATCTCTCTTGAGTTCCACCAGATACACTGCCGTGTTGGTGACAAACGCTAGATCGATTCGTCCCCGACACTCGGGTAACTGCCCTTGTCGTATACAGACGTTGATGTCGCCCCAATCCCCCTCCGGCATTTCCCGAAGTTCCTTGCTAATAAAATTCGGAAAATGCGTAAGTAGAGTCTCAAATTCTTTCTCCAACTTGCCCATCAATCCAGCCTCAGTCTCACGACACCACCTTGCGCATAAATCTGTTCTGCGAGCCGCTCATGGGCAGATTTCTTCAGGGCGCCCCTGGATCTGCTTTGAGCCGGGATTTTCAACTTGGTAAGTTTTGCAAACTCCTTCAAGTCGGCCTCTGTCGGGTATTGTTGGCGCAGGGCTGCACAAATTGCCTCTAGTTCCACCTTCGCTAACAGCTGCTTCAGCAACTCGTTTGCTTGAGACCTCTTTCTCGCGGCCGGGCTATCCTTGTAATCTACTTCGATCTCATGCCAAAATGAGGCAAGCTCCTTGTAACCGGAAGCGTGCCCCTGCCGGAAATAATAAAGGACGATCGCATCCCGAAGCGCTGGGGCCGTGGCTGGCGTGGACGCAGCAACAAGCTGTCGATCCGCGGGAAGGGCTTGGAACTTTTTTCTAAAATAGTCGGCGTCAAAAAATCTCTTTCGCTCCGGGTTAATTGTAGTGAAGTTGATAATTTGTGCACTAATGGAATGGGCCTTGCCTGCCCTCTTTTCCTGAGGAGTCGGCGGGAAATGGACCTGAAGTCTTGATAGCACACTCGTCACTTTTTCAAGGCTCTCGGCGAGTACACCATCTGGAATTCTCGGGACGGTTTTACTGGTGACCAGTTTAGCCAGCTCTTTGATCTTAACGCTTAGCTCCTTGTATGAAGGCATGATCTCACCCTTCCATCGCTTCCAGCAGAACAGCAGTCAATGCTTTGATGTCAGAATATGCCGCATGATTCGGTTTGTAGAGGCATAACGGTTTACAATTTTGTACTGCTTCTGAATGCACGGTATACTGTCTCACCGGTTGATCCTCAAACACCCTGGTCCTTTTGCTGACCAACAAGCCGCCTGCCTTCTGAAAACCCGAGATTACGGCCTTGATAGTGGTGATTCCGGCCTGCTGGTTTATCAAGGCGGGCTGGAATTTGGAAATGATAACGCCCAGCACAGAGGAAGGTTTGCCAAGGCTCTTGCTCTGTACAAGGGGAGCGACAACATTTTCCATTTCGTGGATCATCAACTTTAGGCCTAATGTCGAGAGAGTATCGGGGATGCTCGGTATGGCAACATAATCTGAATGACAGAGACCGTTCCTAGTAACGTTGTACAAATTCGGTGGGCAGTCGATGATGATGAAATCGAAATCGCTTCTCAACTCGTTAGCATACCTTGCAAGAAATCTATATTCATCGCCCTGTCGATATCTATTGTCCAGCTTCTTCTTGTTGCAGTCCTGAAGAATAGCGTCTTCCAGCTTTATCATGTGGTAGCTTGCAGGAAGAATGAACAGATCAGGTAAGTAATTCCCGGTGGAATCAGTATATGGTGCCAAAAGGCAGTCAGGAGTAAATTTTCCCGTGAAAAGGCTGGTGGCTGTCTTATTAATGCTTTCCCGTTTGTTTACCAACTTCCATTTCGGTTCACCCAGAAGCCAAATGCTGGAATTGGACTGCGGGTCGAAATCGATCAGAAGCACACGTTTCTTATGCTCTTTTACGAGACACCCCGCGAGGTTGACCGAAATCGTGGTCTTTCCCACCCCGCCCTTAAAATTGATCATCGTCAGGATTTTGCCGCTCATCCGTACCCCCGCAGCGATAGAGATACAGTCGCTTGTGGCGGACTCTGCTCCCCCCAGAATCAGTCAGCAGTGGAGACGACCGTCAGGAGATCACGTGCAACTGTATCACAACGGCTGATTCAAAATCAATGCGTTAAACAAACTCTGTTGCTGTAGGAGCCTGCAATGTTCGTGTCATCCGGTGGCCGCGATTCGCGGTCGAGATACCAAAATGTAGATGACTTGCTGGATGCAGGGGGCCATCAGGGGCCGCTACGCTTTTGCGTACATGTTTCGCGGTTACGGAGAAATCTTGGCACACCATGCTACTTCCGTCTTCCGGCTTCCGTTGGCGGCGGTCTTGTGCAAATACGGCATCGGACTGAACACTTTTCCCAGCCCCCTCAACGGAGGCATGCCTGAAACCGCAATTGTGTATGGTGTCCGCGGGATTGGACGGAAATGGATATCAATAGTATAGTGCTAGTGGAAGATCAGCACTGGACTAAGGCGAGATGACCATGTGTCAATTTGTGAAACGGGAGCGCTAGCATGACTCAGTCTGAAATAGTTGGTGAAATAAGGCAACTTTCCGTGGCGGAACGCCTGCTGCTCGTACAAGAGATATGGGACAGCATCGTAGCTGACCAGGAGTCTTTACCGATTACCGAAGCCCAACGGGATGAACTGGACAGACGTCTTGAAGCGTACCGTACCGCGCCGCAAGAAGGCGCGTCATGGGAAGAAGTTAAGAACAGGGTTATCGGCAACAAGTGAAACGCAGCAAGCTCATACGTCCCGATGCAGAAACCGATATCGCAGAAGCCTACCGATGGTACGAAGAGCAGCGTGAGGGGCTTGGGGCAGATTTCTTGTTATGTGTTGAAGAGGGACTTTCCAAGATTCAGCGTGCTCCGGAGGCATATCCTGTTGTTCACAAAAATGTTCACCGTCTGTTAATCAAGCGATTTCCTTACGGAATATTTTACGTGGTGGAGCCGGCTGTAATAATTGTGCTGGCCGTGTTACACGAGCGCCGCGATCCAGCAGCGTGGCAATCCCGGATCTGAAGTTGGCAAGAATGAGCTCGGTAAGATGTTGTGACCGGCCGGAACCGCCCGGCGATACGCGGATTCAGGGTCTTTTCGCGAACGATGCGGTTCGCTTCACTCACCACATCCTACATATTTGCCGGGCGCGGCCCGCCCTACGTGGCTTATGTGGCTGTATGCAAAACATTTTTGGGTCTCTGCATTCTCGGCGCACTCTGGGGTGAATCATAAAAAAGGGGTGTTCGTGTTCAACGGTTATGCTTCTCCTTAAGCTTTCTCTCTGCCTTGCACGTGACGCCGGTACCTTCCAGTCCCGTGTCGAAGCACCCGTTGCACGAGATACACTTTGCCCTCTCCAGGTCTCCGCTCTTCCAGCGATTGATCAGATGGGGCTCCCGGATGAAAGGGCGGCACAATGCCACGTAATCCGCGAGGCCATCCGCGAGAATTCTTGAGATCACGGCCGGAGATCTCAGCCCACCCACCGTGATAATAGGAACGTTTAGCGATTCCTTGAAGCGCCCTGCCAATTGCGCCAGGTAAGCCTCATCCTCCTCCTTGTGAATGTTACCCCGAGACGGGACCATTCCGTTGGCCGAGGCTCGGTTGCCCGCGCTCACTTCAATACAATCTATTCCGTCATCCACCAGCCGGCGAGCTACGTGGAGCGACTCTTCGGTCGTAAGGCCCCGATCAAGGTGATCGTTGCCGCTCAACTTGATGAAGACCGGGTAGTCTTGGCCTACAGCCCCCATTACGGCTTCCATCACTTCCCCGAGGAAACGGTAACGCTTGCCTATGTTTCCTCCATATCGGTCGGATCGCTGATTCCATGCGCCGGAGAGGAACTGGTTGATGCCGTACCCGTGAGCACCGTGAAGCTGGATTCCGTCGAATCCTGCCCTCTGAGCCCGCGACGCGGCCGCTGCATACGCTTCGACAACCTGGATTATCTCCTGTTGCGTCATCGCCTTGGGCATGTTTCCCGTCCAGGGGTCCGTCACCGCCGAAGGACCCCATATCTCTCCTTCTTCCGGGAATAGTTCAGGATTAGCCCTGCTCCCTGCGTGCACCAATTGGGCCATCACTTTACCGCCTCGTGAGTGAATTGCCTCGGCAAGACGTGTGAGCCCCTCCAACAAGTCCTCGCTGTAGTTGCCAAGCTGGTAGAGCGTGGCGATTCCATTGGGCATCACGTACTGAAACCCTGTGATAATAAGCCCTATCCCGCCGGCAGCGAGATTGCCGTAGAATTCTATGGCCCTGTCAGTAACGTATCCTTTGCGGTCGGCAACTCCAGACCACGTCGCGCTCCGAACGGATCGATTATCGAGGTCTATTGACTTTATCGAGGTCTTTTCAAAAAGCACGGGCATTGAGATTCTCTCCTTTTGACCGCCATGCTTACAGGCACCCGGGTCCGTAATTAGTCGTGCGTGTCATTTGCGGGACAAGAAATTGTGGCAGCAGGTATTGAAAATGGCCCGCTTTGTCCTTCAAACGGTCTCGGGAGGGGCGTACCCGCGTGTGCGCCCGTGTATAGAGACAAATCTGGGCAGGCACACGGGTCTGCCCCTACCGATATCGCCAATCGTATGAGAAAGAGCCATTTTCAAGGCAGGCCGATACTGAGCCTCTCGCTGCTATCGACGGTGCCTCCACGCGTTAATTGTCGGATGCAATTCAGGAAATACTTTATTGCGCCCTAGCCTTCTTCACTTCTTCAAGGGGTGTTATGACCTGATCTGCGGGAATAGTTTCGATGTCTCCGGCGATCAAGAAATCGTACCCGGGTGCAGTTTTCGTTATACCCACGAACATCGGCAGCATGATCTGATGATCGAATTCCCGGACCGTGACTTTCCCTACCGGCGAATCCATTGTCAGTCCGGCGAGCGCATCGATGAATTTCTCACGATCCGCGGAGCCCGCCTTCTCAAGGGCCTTTGCTATATAAAGACCGGAAATGTAACCGCAGAACGATCCGGCAGTGGGATATCTATCAAACACTTGCTTGTATTTGTTGGTGAATGCTTTGTTTTCAGGGAGTTCGGGATAGTAAAACAAATAGGGTGAGGTACCCAACACCCCTGCGGGCGCGTTCATTCCGAGGGGTTTGAGCGTGGACAGCTCAATTGCCATGTGCGCAATGAACGGTACCCGCTCATTAAATCCGGTGGCTTTGGCAGCCTTGAGGAAGGGCACGCAGCTCGCTCCTCCTGCTGCTATGATGACCGCATCAGGTTTTGCCGCCAAAATGGAGGTCATGTAAGGAGTGAAGTCGGGCTCTCCCACTTTCCACCAGGATTCGCCCATGAGCTGAACTTCAGGCTTGAGTTTCTTGAGCTGATTCCAGGTCTCTTGGGCCATGGCGTGCCCATATTCGTAGTCATCCCCGGCAATCCAATATTTAAGATACGGCCGTTTTGCAAGCGCTATAGCTGATGCTCGTCCAATCATGGCCGTATTCTCATTCATTGAAAAGACATATCTGTTGCCCTTCGCTCCGGTTATCGCCGCGCTCTTGCCGAACGTGACCACGAAGGGGATTTTCTCCTTTTTTGCCAGGTCGGAGACGGCCAATGAGACTGCGCTGTTCGTCGTCCCGGCCAGTATGTCGACGTTTTCCCGCATGATGAGTTCTTTTGCAGCGCTAAGGGCCAGATCCACTTTGAATTTGTCATCTCGCGTGACAAATTCAAGCTTCTTGCCAGCACGCCTCCTTTGGCGTTTATCTCATCCAAAGCAAGCTTGAAGCCGTCTCTCACGTCATTGCAATAGACACTAGGAGGGCCCGTATACGTGTCTATCATACCTATTTTAATGGTGTTTTCAGCTGCGACGATCCCCGTGGAAAGGAATATTCCTGCTATCAGACCGGCGAGGGAAAATGTCGAAAACCGTCTCATGATTCCAGTCTCCTTTCGATGACAACTCCCATGAGAGAGGCTCTTCGGGCTTGCCGCGGAACGACCAGCGATCTTCCGTTTTTCTTGAATCGTACCTCTATCAAGGGTTGCAGACGATTCTGACAGAACCGGATAACATCTTCAATTACTTTCGTACGCGAGGGGCAAGCCCTCAGTTATCCGTCGCTAAAGATTGTCATTGCGACCGCAGCGAAGTCCCGCGGCCCGCTGGACACCGCCAAAGCTGAGATTGCTTCGTCGTTTCACTCCTCGCAAAGACGCATGACCAGCGATTCTCCGCGTTCCTGGTGGTTACAGCGAAGGTGAGGAAGGCCAGGTGTCGATGCGGGCCAAAAATTAAACCTAACGATTGACTTATTCATACGAATGACTAATTTATTGTCGGGAGTTAGGATGGAAAGGAGTTCAACTTATGGCAACAACAATGGGGCCTGGAGAGCGAGACGGCATGCCGGGAGAGCGGACTCGTCAGAAACTTATTGAAGCGGGCGTGGAGATCTTCGGTCGCTACAACTTTGAAGCAACGACCACGCGCATGCTGGCCGATCGCGCAGGAGCGAATCTTGCGGCCATCCCCTATCATTTCAGAAGCAAAGAGGGACTCTACCATGCTGTGGTTCGTCATATCGTCGAGCAAGCAACCTCGGCATACGGTTCGGCCGTAGATGAAATTAGTGAGACTTTGGAAAAGTCAGACTGTTCCAGCTCCGAGTGTTTTGCCATGTTCTCCAGGCTTCTCAACACTATGGTCCTAACGATGCTCGGCACACCGGAAGCCAAGAGTTGGGCAGGAATCATACTGCGGGAGCAGATGGAGCCGACAAGCGCTTTTGACATCATCTACGAAGGGCTGATGCAGCCGGTCCTGCAGTGCTGTTTGGCATTGGTGTCTCGTATTCTCCATCGACAGCCCGAGGATCCGGAAGTAATGCTACGGGTGATTGCCATTGTCGGGCAGGTACTCATCTTTCGAACGTCACGAGAAGCGGTCGTTCGTGCTCTCCAGTGGAAGGGATACTCTCGGAGGGAAATTCAAGCGGTCCAGAGCGTGATCAGAAAACATGCGCGTGCCATTCTCGGCACGCCCGACACCTCTAGTCCCAGCAGCCTTGAACGGGAGGCGTCACGATGGAAAAACGCGTAATAGCAATTGCCGGGGGAGCGCTCCTGTTGCTGGCGATAATATGGGGCCTCTACCGGAGTTTGAATAATACAGAGCGCGATGAGCTCGTGATTTACGGGAATGTGGATATCCGCCAGGTCGATCTTGGATTTCGAGTCACAGGCCGCATCCAGGAAATGAGATTCGAAGAAGGCGACAAGGTCAAGCAAGGCCAGATTCTGGCTGTCCTGGACAAGGACACTTTCAAAGCGGATGTTCGGACGGCCATAGGTCAAATGCAAGCTCAAGAGGCCAATGTTACAAAAATGGAAAGAGGAAATCGTCCCGAAGAAATTGATCGAGCGCGAGCCTCGGCCCATGAAAGAGAGGTTCGGTTCAAAAACGCTGAGCGCCTATATGAGCGACGGCTCTCTCTCGTGCAGAGCGGATCAATCTCCAAGCAGCAGTATGACGACACTTTAGCCGACCGGGACGCGGCAGAAGCTCAGGATCAGCTCTCGAAGGCAGATCTGGCCCTCGCACTCGCGGGTTTTCGGATCGAGGACGTTCAGGAGGCGCGAGCCAATCTAGCGGCAGCCAAGGCGCGGCTCGCTCAGGCTGAGATCAACCTGCAGGACACGGAGATTCACTCACCGGCTGACGGGATAATTCTCACTCGTGTCCGAGAGCCGGGAGCGATCGTCTCAGCAGGGCAGACAGTTTATACCTTGCAACTGCAATCCCCTGTGTGGATCCGGACGTACGTCGCCGAGCGAGACCTCGGACGGATTTATCAAGGTATGCCCGCTGATGTCTACACTGACACTCAACCGGCAAAGCCTTACCACGGCCAAATAGGCTTTATCTCACCTGTGGCGGAGTTTACACCGAAAAATGTCGAGACGACAGACTTGCGCACAGAGCTGGTCTATCGCCTGCGGGTGATTGTGGACAATCCTGATAACGGCCTTCGACAGGGAATGCCGGTGACGGTCAAATTGAAGCTAAAGCCCACCGCACCTGCCCCCACAAAGGGTGAACAATGACCGATGCCATCGTTTCAATTAATCACCTGACCTACACTTTCGGGCATGATCGCCGGCCCGCGGTGGACGACCTGACAGCATTTGTCTATCCGGGAGAGGTCACGGGGCTTGTGGGAGCAGACGGGGCTGGGAAAACGACCCTGATACGGATAATAGCGGGCCTGTTACTGCCGGCTTCCGGATCGGTGACGGTGCTGCAGTTTGATAGTGCTCGGGAAGCCGAGCGGATTCACTCTTTAATCGGGTACATGCCTCAGAAATTCGGTCTGTACGAAGATCTCACCGTGATTGAGAATCTGCGCCTTTACGCCGATCTGAGGGGACTTGTGGGCCCACAAAGGCAAGACACTTTTAAGCGCCTTCTCAAGTTTACTGACCTGGCGCGGTTCACCGACCGCCTGGCAGGCGCACTCTCAGGAGGTATGAAACAGAAGCTCGGGCTCGCTTGTGCCCTGGTCCAGAAACCCGAGTTACTTCTTTTGGATGAGCCGAGCGTCGGCGTTGACCCCATTTCCCGCCGTGAACTCTGGCAAATGGTCCAAGAACTGGTGGACGAAGGTATAGGGGTCATTTGGAGCACCGCATACCTCGATGAGGCAGAGAAATGCGGACACGTCCTCTTGCTCCACGAGGGCAAGCTGCTATTTGAAGGACCCCCAAAGGACCTGACTGATCGGGTATCGGGACGGACCTTTCAGGTCCAAGGCTTCGAGGGGAACCGGCGCCGACTTCTGACCAGAGCGCTTAACGCGGATGGAGTGATTGACGGTGTCATCCAGGGCCGGCACTTGCGGCTCGTGCTGGCCCAAGGAACGGAACGCCCAAGCTCCGAGCTTTTCAACTTCGGAAGAAACGCGACTTTTGTT
>JBKQMK010000439.1:0-5471 GCA_052146735.1 Desulfomonilaceae bacterium
AGGATATCAAGCTTATGGCAATCATCCTCGACCTGGATCGTAGGGGTGTGAAGCCCCTGCTCGCCGTAAGTGTTCCAAACCATCTCGTCCACCAGGGTTGAGACAGCCAGACACAAGACTTGAATTGCCCTGAAATCCATTGTTCGCCGAATTCCTTGTCAGTCGTTGCTCTGAAATTTTTCAGGAGGTCATTCTTGACCCCGGTAGGCGTCCGAGGCCAAATTGCCGGACATTACTCTCTGGCCCTTCTCACCACCAGTTTGGCGCATGTGACAATGTTTTCCCGCGTGTAGAGGGTCAATTCGTCACGATAATATGTATTGAATATATCACGAATCACGTCGTCCGTGTCCCTTTGATCTCTCAAAATCCGCTCCCGAAGCTCCGTCGCGGCCTGCCGGGCCTCGCGAAATGCCTCTTCCGCTTCCTTCTCACCCACGACCGGCCCCTGATGCGCTACTCCAATAATCGAAGGTTGCAGGGCTTCGAGACGATCAAGGGTGGCGACATAGTCTGAGTATCCTGTCAAGAAGAGCGGGAAGACCCCACGGCCCGGAAACCTGAACCCGAGAGAATCAGACGGCATCAGCGCTCTGATCTGCGGGACCCAAACCACAATCTTCCCAGGGGCGTGCCCCTTAACGTTCATGAAACGGAGCGTCAAGCCCCCGAGATCCATTTCGTCATTATCCTTGGCAATGAGACAGTTTTCAAGGGTGGGAGCCTCCTTCAGGGGTGGGCGGCCCGGTTTAATCCCGTGCGTTTCGAGGAAATTCGTCATGTGGCGGTCTTCCGGCGCTGTAGCCTTTCCTGCCTTAGGGTGGGCGAGGAATTGCGGCGCACCTTCAGCCGCCACTACCAGGGCCTGTGGAAACCTCTCCCGCAGTCCCGGGAGACCGGTGATATGGTCGGCATGAGGATGCGTGACCACCAGAAAGGTCGGGCTCACCTGGAGCATGTCCAACTGCCTGATTACGTCGTCCACAACAGCGGAGACGCCGACTTCGATAAGAGCGGAAGCCTGCTCTCCTTTCACCAGATAGAGATTGAAATAGTAATTACCTAGTACCCAGAGACCGTCCGTGAGAAGTCTGGGAAAAGAATCAGTCTCAAGCTGACCTGCCGCCATGGCACCTCCTTGTTCAACCCATTATATTGCCCAAGCCCGGATACGGGCCGTCACAGGGGCTTCCACTATAGATATTAACTCGTTGAGAGTCTATCGCTCATTTTCTTTCTTTTCCCTCGATTGTGAGCTTGACAAATGAATTGTCGGGGGTTAAAAATAAATTCGACTGGCCTAACTGTGATAGGCGGTCTTGCTTTCGGTAGCCCTGTCCGAGAGCATGCACGTGAAAGATCAGGAGACACCATGAATCGTGCCCCTTCCCAGGAACAATGCAGTGACTGCCCTGCGCTTGCGGGAAAAGAATGCTGTGTCAATAATCTGGTAAAGCTCTCCAATTTGAAGCCTGGTCAGAAGGGAACAATTGCCCAGGTGTGCGGCAACCCGGACTTCCGCCTGAGAATGATGGAGATGGGCTTCACAAAAGGCACGGAAGTGATGGTTGTCAAGTACGCGCCTCTAAGCGACCCGGTCGAATTAGTAATTAAGGGATACCACATCACCCTTCGAAAAGATCAGGCCTCGGATATACTTATACGTGAGCCGGACCAGGCCGCCGCCTGAGAGACCTGTTACTCATGCCCAAGGAAATCGTTGTGGCTCTTGCCGGCAACCCCAATGCCGGCAAAACCACGCTGTTCAATGCCCTGACGGGGGCACGTCAGCACGTGGGAAACTGGCCCGGTGTCACAGTTGAAAAAAAAGAGGGGACCGTTATACATGGGGATCGCGAGATCCACGTAGTAGACCTGCCCGGCACTTATTCCCTGACAGCCTATTCCCTCGAAGAAATTATAGCCCGGAATTTTATCGTTGAATCTGCCCCCGATGTGGTGGTGGACGTGGTGGACGCTTCCAACCTGGAGCGCAATCTATACCTTTCCGTCCAGCTCCTGGAAATGGGGGCACGAATAGTCATAGCCCTGAACATGATAGATGTCGCCGAGGGGCGGCACATACATATCAGCGATAAGACACTCTCTGACTTGCTCGGTGTGCCCGTGATACCGACCAACGGCAAAAAAAGGATAGGAATTGAAGAGCTTCTCGATAAGGCGATCGAACGTGCTGAGACCACGGCCGTTCCCGGCACCCAGAGAACTGTTACCTACGGCACTGAAGTTGAAGAGGAACTCGCAAAAATAGAACAGAGACTCAATAGCGCACGAAGCCGCGTAAACGGCCTTTCCAATCGCTGGCTAGCAGTTAAGCTCCTAGAAGGAGACACCGAAATATCGAAGATGGTCCGGTCAACCATCGGCCGCGACGGGGTATTTGATCAAGTTGAGCAGAGCCGGAAACACATTGAAGACATATTCGCTGATCCCCCCGAGATCGTCCTGACCGATGCTCGTTACGGATTCATCTCAGGGGCCCTGAAGCAGGCTGTCCATGTTGACAGCAGCGATCGCGTTCACTTGAGTGAATCGATCGACAAGGTCCTGACCGACCGAATGCTCGGCCCGGCCGTACTCATGTTGATACTGTATCTCGTGTATATGTTTACGTTCCAGGCGAGCGAGCCTCTGGTCAAAGCTTGTCAAGCGCTGTTCGGGTGGCTGGGGACCCTGGCCGGAGATGTAATTCCCGAGGGACTTTTCCGTTCTCTGGTCGTGAGCGGCATAATCAACGGGGTAGGGGGAGTCCTGGGATTCACTCCCCTTATTGCCTTCATGTTTCTGGCCATCGCCATACTGGAAGACACAGGTTATATGGCGAGAATAGCCTTCATGCTGGATCGTGTGCTGAGAGGCTTTGGTCTGCACGGCTCGTCCATGCTGGCCCTGATGGTTGCAGGCGGCATTGCGGGGGGCTGCGCCGTGCCAGGAATCATGGCCACGCGCACAATGAAAGAACCAAAGGAGCGGCTGGTCACTATATTGGTGGCCCCCCTCATGAACTGCGGTGCAAAACTCCCGGTATATGCGCTGCTAATCGGCGCATTCTTCTCCCACAGCCAGGCCCGGTTCATGATCCTTTTGACTCTGATCTCCTGGGCAATGGTATTGATCGCGGGGAAAGTTATTCGTTCGACCGTGCTGGCCGGGCCGTCGGCCCCCTTCGTGCTCGAATTGCCCCCCTATAGAATTCCAACATTAAGAGGCCTTCTCATTCACACGTGGGAACGTACGTGGATGTACATCAAGAAGGCCGGCACAATACTCCTTGCCGTATCCATCGTTCTGTGGGCCATGATGACGTTTCCCACCCTATCGCCGGAAAAGGCAAACCGTTTCGAAGAGAAGAAGGCGAAACTAACTTCAGCCTTTCTGACCGGTCCTGCTGTCAGTGAGGTGTTCAAATCCGAAAAAGATATCGAAAAATTCGAGACATTCATCAAGCAAATCGAGGAAGGTGAGCGCCCGGCTGCCGGAGCAGAAAACCCGACGTTTGCCCGGCTGGCCGAGGCATTGAAGAAGAACCGTGATGCCAAGCCCGAATCTTCCAAGCAACCGATGGATGCCGATATCGGTCCGGTCGCTTCGGCGTATGCTGCGTTTGCAGCGGAAAAAACAGCGATGGAAGGTGAAAAGTTGAGTGAGCAACTCAAACACACAATAGGCGGGCGTCTAGGAGTGGCCCTGGAAACGGTGTTCCTCCCCATCGGCTTCGACTGGAGAACAAACGTGGCCCTGGTGGGGGGCTTTGCAGCCAAAGAGGTAGTTGTGGCAACGCTGGGGACCGCTTACTCCCTGGGCGAGGTGAAGCCGAGGGAAGCAGAGAGCCTTGGAGAAAAGCTGCGTAAGGAACCTGGCTGGAATCCTCTGATGGCCTTTACGCTCATCGTCTTTGTGATGCTCTACAATCCGTGTGTAGCCACGCTTGTAGTCATAAAGAAGGAATCCGGGTCATGGGGATGGACTCTATTTGCGATGGCCTACACTACCATCCTGGCGTACTGCGTTGCGTTGGCAGTCCATTCCGGCGGGACATTTTTGAGGCTGGGCCTCTCGTAGGTCGAAGAGTGCCCGGATCAGGAGATGACAATGTGGCAGGAAATTGCTGTGGGACTAATGGTAGCTGCTTCAGCCTTCTTTATTGGTAAGCGCTTCTGGAACAGTTTCAAGGGGGTTAGAACCGGCGGCGCCAACTGTGGTTGCGGTTGTTCGGGCTGTGATCAGGGCTTTAATTCTACGTCGGATTGCACGTCCCCAGGTTTGAAAGAGCGACACGTGCGTTAAAGAGGGGCTCCACCAATTGGGTTGTCGTTTGGAATCGCGTTCTATATGGGTTTTACCAGGATCTTGGACGCGTCGGCCTTTGTGACTGAAATGTGGTAACCTTTGATATTCACGTGAAAGCTCCCTGACTCAGGGTCTTTTTTCTCGATCTCCACAATGACGCCATTCTCCAGGCCCTGCTTAGCCAATAGCTTTCTAGACTCCCCTGATACTTTCAAGCTGTCTACCACGACCTGAGCACCCGGAAGCGCTGCCGCCAGGGTCATGCCGTCATCCAGGGCCGCCTTCTGGGCTTGGGCCCTGCTCTGCAGCTTCTCCTTGGCCCTATCCAGGCAGGGAACACACTCCTCACACGTGTCAGCCACACCCTCCAGCCACCTCGTCTGATCGACCGGACACATTTCGATGAATTCTCCCAACCGGACAAGCTTCTCGATTACTTCGGGGTCAAGGTGATGCTCGATGCGGCAGGCGTTGTCCTCCGCGACCTCTTCTCCCACCTGGAGGATCCTCACCAGGAAGCGCTTCAGGACCTCGTGTTTCCGAACTATCTCCTCAGCCTTTTTTATCCCGCGCTCAGTCAGAGTGATGAACTGGTGCGGATCGTATTGGATCAGCCCGCGCGCTCCCAGGCTCTTTAGAGCAGAAGTGACGGATGACATTTTGACGCCTAGCCTGTTGGCGATATCACGGACGCGAGCAATACGGCGCTCTTTCTCGAGGTGATAGATCGCCTCCAGGTAGTCTTCCATTGCTGAAGTAAGCGAGGGAACGGGCTTGGAAGGCTGCATGAGAAAAATCCCCTAAGCGTGGTCAAAATTGAAGTATGAATTAGCCCCTTGGCGATGTCAAGCGGCTTTGAACTGGCGGGGTACTGAAGGGCAGAAGATGCGGTGAAATCGCGGCGACTTTCAGCCTTTGTCTTCTCAGATTGGCCGTGTTTGATGAAGATGGATTGGTCTTGCTGTTCGCTCACGCGCCGTCACGCTGTAACCGTGCCCTCGAGAAGCGTGTCCACGTACCTCATGAGTGCCTCATACCAGTTCGCGATTCAGTTTAGAATTTGATATAAGCTCCCCGACTTAGATCTTGGGGAGGTGTCTGATGGGTGGAGTGACGTCGGCGCTACCACATCTTTCGGCATTCGAGGTGTCCGTACGCCT
>JBKQMK010000440.1:0-10899 GCA_052146735.1 Desulfomonilaceae bacterium
CTTTCGTTAACTTTAGGTGCGTAACTGACTGATATGATTTAACCACACAAACTGTCATAGGTCACAGTGGAAAATGCAATGCCCTAACATACCGATATCACATCAAAGTAAACCGGACAGTAGTGAGCCATGGCCAATCTTTTTGGACTACCTCCGTCAGACTTCATCGGAAAAACTGCCGAGGATCTTTATGGCGAGTGGATTGGATCACATCTCAGGGAAAGAGATTCCCGCGTTCTTGGGGGGGAGTCTGTAGAGGTTGAACACACCCGATCCATAGCAGGAACTCCGATCACGTTTCACGACATCACAATACCCATACGGAACTCTGCGGGAGAGATTGTCGGTGTGTGCGGCCTGTCCGTGAACATTACCGACCGCAAACAAAGGGTCACGCTGTTTCGGGCTCCAGTTACCCTTGAAAACCGTTCGGAGACCATGCGTGCCACCATGGTAATGGCAACGGTCGCGGCGGAAAAAGAGGGGATGATTCTTCTGGAGGGCGAAAGCGGGGTAGGAAAAGACTACTTGGCTCGTTACATTCATGCACATTCGCCGAGGCGCGACGGCCCGTACTTCGCACTGAACTGTGCGGCTCTGCCTCCGGAACTCGTGGAGTCGGAACTCTTTGGTTACGAGCCGGGGGCGTTCACGGGGGCGTCTCGCAGGAAGCGAGGGCTGCTGGAACTGGCGGAAGGGGGCACGCTTTTACTCAATGAGATTGGAGAGCTTTCACCAAACATACAATCCAAGCTCTTGAGCTTTTTGGACAGCCGTTCGTTTACCAGAGTAGGCGGGGAAAAGATCGTAAAGGTGGATGCCAGACTCATGGCAGCCACCAATAGAGACCTGATGCTGGAAGTGAAAGCCGGCCGTTTCCGCCAAGACCTTTACTACCGAATCAATGTGCTGGGCTTGAGGGTGCCTCCTCTGCGAGAAAGGCGCGAAGACATTCCAATACTGGTGCATCAAATCATGGCGCGGCTCAAGCAAGAGATGCAGTTGCCGGAAGCCCCGGTGATCAATTCCCAATCAATGAACGCCCTCACCAACTACAGTTGGCCCGGAAATGTGAGAGAACTGCGCAATGTTCTGGAAAGGGCTTTGATGCTCTGGACCGGCGGCCCGCTAGAGCTTTCGTTGATTGGTCGAGAAGAAGTCAAAGACTGGTATCATACGGTGCGTTTTCCGCAGAACAACTCTCTAAACGATGTAACTCAAGACGTCACGCGTGCTCTTGTGGCTGAGGCCTTGCGCCGCTCAGGCGGCAATAAGGTAAAGGCAGCCGGTTTCCTGGGCATATCGAGGTACACTCTTTTCCGGCTACTCAAGTCCTTCGATGTAGATGTGCGATTGTGACACTTAGCTGTCTCATGTGTGCGATTATGCCACTTATGTCAGATAGCAACTAGTTGATATCATTAGTGCGCAGGGCAATAGTTTCACAAGCGCACATCATCTCGCCCGTCTACTCTGCTCTGCCGAAATCACCACTATCTCCGAAAAGTTGCTTTGCCGGCCCTGGATGCCGTCTCTTCGACAATGAGTGGTCAATGGCACATCTTTTGCTCAGGTGTCTCCAAACCAATCAAACTATTGAGGGGGGCATCATGGAAGCGCAAAGGTGCTGGACCGTTATGAACTGTGGGAGGCAAAACGAGTGTCCCGCGTATCCGGACAATGGCTTCGCTTGCTGGAATGTTGAGGGTACCGTTTGCCGTGGACAGCGTCAGGGAGACTATGCGGATAAGATCGCACAATGTCGAACTAAATGCCAGTTCTATCAAGGCGTTATGGCCGGAGAAATTCGGATCGTGTAAGGTCAAAGCGGGGCGCTGGCAGCGTTGAGAGGGTTTCCTTGTCCCCTCCCTCGACGAGAGGGGACAGGGGGAGGGCGATAAGTGGCTGGAATTACATTGTGGCTGTTCTTATGTCAGCGCACATGAGCTTTGGCTGGCTCTCGTCCTGTTGAAATTGTGCTACAATCTTCCTCAGCAACGTGCTGAAAGGAAGATAGCATGGAAGGATACTCAAAATTAGCATCAGAAATTTTGGACCGAATCCGCTGCCATAGACCCGTGGTCCACAGCATTACCAATTATGTGGTGATGAACTCCACCGCAAACGTGCTCCTGGCCATGGGCGCGTCCCCCATAATGGCGCATGCTCCGGAAGAGATCGAAGACATCATGGTGATCTCCAATTCCATGGTTATCAACATCGGGACTCTTTCGAAGCATTGGATCGAATCAATGGCGCTCGCAGCCCGCATGGCCAAAATTACTAAGAAGCCGTTTGTTCTGGATCCGGTCGGTGCGGGGGCCACGAAACTTCGGACTGAAACGGCCTGCGACATCATAAAGGAATCCGTGCCCACGGTGATCCGAGGCAATGCGTCGGAAATACTAGCCCTGTCCCCACAAGGAGGCACTACGCGGGGCGTGGATTCCATCCACACGGTGGAAGATGCCCTCGACGCGGCCAAGACTATCGCTCGGTCACTTGGGACCGTAATCGCGGTCACAGGGGAAAAAGACCTGGTGACTGATGGAGAGAACTCGCTGGTGGTTACCGGCGGCCATTGCCTCATGAGCTACGTGACCGGAACAGGATGCGCGGCCAGCGTGATCGTGGGCGCGTTTCTTGCGGAAGAAAAGGACCCCGTTGCGGCAGCAGCCGCAGCCCTTGCCTTTTTCGGGCTCGCCGGGGAAAAGGCCGCGGCTGAAGCGCCGGCTCCTGGGAGCTTCTGGACAAAGGTGATTGACGCTCTCTATTCCATAACCCCCCAGGAACTTGAAGCAGAAGCCAGGATCAGCCGAATATGAACGACCCGGCATGCTGGGAGATCTGTCTCGTCACCGATCGTGCTTTCTCAAAGGGCCGGTCCACCCTGGAAATAGTGAAAGCAGCCGTCGCAGGAGGGGTCTCGGCAGTGCAACTCCGGGAAAAGGATTTGGACACGCGGGATTTTTACGAAGAAGGACTGAGGATTAGTGATTTTCTACGGTCCACCGGAGTGCCGCTCATCATAAATGATCGCATAGACTTGGCCCTGGCTCTGGATGCGGACGGAGTACATCTCGGCCAAAGCGACATGCCGGTGAGCGTTGCCCGGCGAATCCTCGGAGCGGATCGAGTTATCGGGCTGTCGGTCGAAAAGCTCGCTCAGATAAATGATGATGCGGTAGCCTATGCGAACTATCTGGGGATCAGCCCTGTTTTCTTGACCTCTACAAAACCTGAGTTGGACACTTCCTGGGGCCTTGAGGGCATTAGACAGGTCCGATCTCTGACCGGCCTGCCGCTGGTTGCCATCGGATCCATAAAGCTTGAGAATGCTGCGGATGTTATCAGGGCGGGCGCGGACTGCGTGGCTGTGGTCACGGCAATTGTGGCTGCTGACGATCCTCGTGAGGCCACCCGGTTACTTCTCGACGAGGTGAGGGCAGGGAAAAGGGATCGATCCCCAGACGTGAGGACTACTTCTGCTGAAGGCTCAAACTACCGCTAGGTAACTTTTGGCGGCATTTTGACCCGCCGCTTCTTCCTTTGGTCCTTCTTCAACTGTACGGCGGGTTTCTTCCCTTTGATCGACTTCTTTTCGATAGCGGGCTTTCCTTCTTTGGGAGAAACATCCTCTTTTCCAGGAGCTTTTTCGGTAGCAGGCTTTTCCTTCAGCTCCGGTGCCGCCTCTCCCTGCTTAATGGCGTCCTCGGGAGCCGCGGTGGGTGTCGTGCCAACCTGACCCACCATGTCCTTTATCCCCATGGCGATCTTGTCGAGGATCACCGCCAACTGCGGAAACATCAGAGCCTCGTGGAGCTTGTTGAGAGGATCGGGAATGATCCCCCGAGCCACCAACGGGGAGCAGTTGCACTCCTCTTTCCCCACCGCATACAGTCCTACGGCATGGACGTTACCGACATAGGCGGCCGCCAGGGCAATAGTCACCACTACAGCGATTATAAGGGATCGCATCTCTTTTCTCCTGCATGGAAAGGGTTAATTCTATTATACCTAAATGGCGATAAAAATCAAGAACTTCATTTTTAAGAGGCTATGGGAGCGCATTAATTGAAGGCATCGACGAGTGGTAGGACGTTAATCTCAGATCAGAAAGTGTACGTGGCGGTCAGACCCGTTACGAAAAGGTGATGCCATGAATCCATTGAGAATCTGGTGGATGAATTATCTCTTTCAAGTGTCGCTCCCCCTGAGAGTCCCAAGTAGTTGTACTTTGCGAAGGCCCCTAAAAAAGCACTGCGACCCACGGGTCTGGACCAGCCGAAAAATGATTCGAACCAAAAACCCGTCAAGGACTGTCCATCGACTTGTGTGATCGTACCTGCGAGATCTTGCGCCCCGTCCACCCGAGACAGAGTCAACGGCGAGGCAAGGACATCCAGCCTCACAACTGATCCGACAAAGCCGCTGTGAGCATAGTAGATACCGAGGTAGGGAATGTGTACGTGTATGTGATCGTGAAACGAGCCACCGAGGCCGGCCACGAGGGTCGATTTGTAGTCAAAGTTGTCAAATCGATAGCCCACTGTCAGCCCTGCCGTATACGGCATTCCCCCCAGTCCCAGATGATAAATGATTGAGAGGTCAGCTTCGAAGAACTGGGTCCGCGTATCCCATGATCGGCGGGTCCTGTCCAGCATGAAGTCGCTCCGCAGTGCCTCTGGTATGTTGATCCATGCTTGGGCCCGCACTGCCAGGTCCCTCATGACAAAGGTCTCCCCTTGGAGGCCGAAAATCACGCCGCTAACATTCAATTCCTTCTTTCCGGGGGCGATAATTGCATTGTCGCCGTCCCGGAACCGTATCTCGTTCATACCCCATAGGTACCCGGCGCGGGCCTCAATTAGCGATGTTTTCTGCGGAACATGGCTGAACATCGGCGGCGGACCGGGGTAAGGGATGAATTCCGCAGCGCAAACGGCGGGAGGCAAGACCAAAAGCATGAAAATAGCAAGGATCATTCTTTCTGCGAAGATCGGGCGTGGATTTCTGACATGCCGGTAGAGGGTCAGAAGTGCGGTATGGGCGTGTGCAGACAAGAGCTTTTTATCCCGGGCTTCAAAACCCGCGGGGCCTATTGATCGTGCATCGTGAGAAGATACGTGTAAAGGCCGGAACCCTTACTATTTATCGCAATAAGCTGGAATTGTCAAGTATTAAAAGCACTTGGAACTCGTGGCTGGATCTGAGATTCTGGGGAGCCGACATTCACCCAGAAGAGCAGGCCGGTTACTGCTCCCCTCTCAAGGCGTCCCCCTTTGGCCTGATGACACTTATTTCACTACAAGAACAGGCTCTTCGCTCCGTTTTACAACGCGCTGAGATACACTCCCCCCAAGAATTCCTTCAACGAATCCTCTGCCCTCCGAGCCCATGATGATAAGCGATACATCCTCTTCCGAGGCAATCCGATTAATTGCCTGATGCGGGTTCCCTTCTTCCAGCAGATATGTCTTAGCCTGAAGCCCTTTCGCTTGAAGTTCGCGCTCCATCGACCCCAATTTTTCTGTCCTCACGTCAATTGCTTCTGGCGTTTCATCGTTCCAAAGTGCGGATTTTTTCACCAGGTCGTCCGCAATATGAACGATGATGATCTCCGACGCACCCAGTTTCTGAAGCAATGGGAGGTATTCTTCAACTCGTTCAGTCGAGGGCGACCAATCCACAGCGTAAAGGATTTTTTGGAACATGTTGACACAGAAGTGTTCGACCACTTCTCCTTCTATCTCTGTGAGGGTATGGTATTTGGTCACCAAAACCGGCACTGGCGCTTTCCGGACTATTTCATCGGTTGTGGACCCTATAAAGAGATCCCCTAGGCGACTACGCTTCTGCCTTCCTGCCACGATAAGAGATACGGCATCTTCTTGGCCGATTCGGATGATCTCTGAAACTAAAGGTCCTGTTACGATTGTGCTTTTGACCTTTATTCCTTCAGACTGGAGGTATTCGGCATAGGAGGAAAGCTGTTCGGTCGCAGCTTGGTGAATGCTCGTGAGATTGACAATACCTCCCCAATCGGCGTGGGAATAGGCTTTGTCGATGTCAATCACGTGCAACAGAACCACATCTTCCAATCCCCCGGACTTCAAGCAGGAAATACTCTTCAGAATCTCGAAAGAGAATTCCTCAAAGTTGGTAGGGAACAGTATTCGTCTAAACATAATTTAGCTCCTTCAGTGGACCTGTTAAATGTCGAGAGAAATTGAACTCAATTGCCGCCATATCAGTCCGCATTCATAATTCAGGCACTCTCCCGTTTTTTTAATTTAGGTCGCGGTTACCACAAGAGCAATAAAGACGGAGCCAAAATAATGACTATTCACTCGGAGGCCGCGCACAGCACTATAACCTCTGCCGGCTTCATCGATAAATCGGGGCAGAGTCAATCGGCGATTATTTGATTACGGAAATGGCAATGAACATATTCAAAAAGAGTGACCGAACTAATGATGAAAACCAAGAGGTGCTTCGGCATGAAGCCAGTTTACTACGTTTTTGCGGCCTTTCTCGCGGTTGTGTGTCTGGTTATTCCCGATGCGGTCTTGGCCGCGGGCCAAAACGCCGACTTGTTGGTCGTTGTGGCAGACGAACGGGGCGCTGGAATTTTCGCCAAATTCTGGATTGATCAGTACAACACCAGCCCGTATATGTTTGGATTCTGGTGCACAATTTTTGTCGCCGGTCTCGGTGTTGTCCTTGGGTTCATTGCAGACCAATTAATGAAGCTGACCGGGCTGGATCTCACATCCAGAGATATTATTGAGCATTGATTCCCGGCCAAGAACAGGATGCAAGTCTATGGACTGGATGTATATGCACATGCCGATCACCGGACTCGACATTTTCTGGCCCGGTTTGTTGCTCATAGGATTTTCGGTCGGTGTTATCGGCGGCTTCTTCGGAATGGGGGGCGGGTGGATGGTGACTCCGGCCCTGAATATCTTGGGCTTTCCAATGGCATTCGCTGTAGGTACTGATATCGCGCATACGACGGGCACGTCGATAATCTCCACCTTCCGGCATGCCAAATTCGGAAACGTCGATTACAAACTTGGCCTGACCATGATTGTTGGGACCGTGACCGGCTTGGAATGCGGTGCCCAGCTAGTCATGTGGCTGGAGCGTCTCGGCCGGGTAGGCCCTGTTGTACGCTGGACCTACGTAGGTGTGCTCCTGTTCGTGGCAGTTGTGATTCTTGCAGACTATAGGAAGGCTACCAAGAACAAGGAGGCGGGGATTGAAGACGATCGGGGGGTTGTGGGGTTTACCTGGTACAGGACCCTGCACAGGATAAATATTCCGCCAATGATGGAGTTCAAAGTTTCCGGAGTTCGTTGTTCCATGTGGCTTCCTATTTGCGTCACTTTCGTGACGGGCGTCTTCGCCGGTTTTTTGGGCATAGGAGGCGGCTTCCTGCGAATGCCTGCGCTGATCTACCTGGTTGGCTGTCCGACTCACATTGCAGTCGGGACCGACTTGTTCGAGGTCATGATCTCAGGTCTTTACGGCACGTTCACCTACGGTGTTAAGGGCCGAATCGAAGTATACGCCGTGTTCGTAATGCTGACCGGAGCTGCGATTGGTGCTCAGATCGGGACTGTGGCAACCAAGTATGCCAAGGGATACGGTATTCGCGTGGCCTTCGCACTCACCGCGGTGGCGTGCATGATCTCCGTCGTCTTGAAGCAATTCTCTTACACAATGCCTGCAACGATAGTGATTCTGAGTGCGGTCACCGTAATGTGCGTGTACATTTGCACCGTTATGGTCAGGGGCGCGGCTCGGGAACTCAAGGAAAAGTAGCTTCCGGCAAATCCCAGCGAATAGAGCCTTCCGATAACCAATCCGGCGCGGGGTGACCACTGAGTTACCAGGCGAATGGGTGTTTCTGTGTCATTGCGAGCGCAGCGAAGGGATTACGGCGCAGGGCCAATCTGCATTGTTTTCGGCTGCGATGAATGTTATACAAAAAGTTTACCATTCTGGAATGACCGAACAAACTGAATCAAGGAGTTCTTCATGGGTGAGGACCTGCTGCCAAAGGCTTATGAGCCCGCGGAGATTGAGAAGCGCTGGTATTCCTTTTGGCAAGACAAAAAGATGTTCGCGGCCGATGAAAAGCCGACCAGTAAGGAGTACTCCATTGTTATTCCTCCGCCCAATGTAACAGGTTCGCTCCACATGGGGCATGCCTTGAACAACACCCTCCAAGACATTTTGATCCGCTACAGAAGAATGGATGGGTACAACACCCTGTGGATGCCGGGCATGGACCACGCCGGGATAGCGACTCAGAACGTGGTGGAAAGGCAGCTTGCCGAAGAAGGGCTCAAACGGGAAGACCTTGGCCGGGAGAAGTTCATCGAACGGGTCTGGGCCTGGAAGGAACACTCCGGAGGCGTAATTATCAATCAGCTCAAAAGGCTGGGCTGTTCCTGCGACTGGGATCGAGAGCGGTTCACCATGGACGAAGGGCTCTCTAAAGCTGTTCGGGAAGTCTTTGTTCGGTTGTATGAAGAGGGGCTGATCTACAAGGGTAACTACATCGTAAACTGGTGTCCTCGCTGCCACACGGCTCTATCCGATCTTGAGGTGGAGCATGAGGAGGCGCCGGGCCATCTCTGGTATATCCGCTATTCGGTAGACGGGACGGGCGAATCCCTCATTGTGGCCACCACACGGCCCGAGACTATGCTGGGCGACACGGCTGTAGCGGTCAACCCCGAAGACAAGCGCTACCTGCACCTCATAGGAAAATATGCGGTCCTGCCACTGGTGGGCAGAAAACTGAAAATCATAGGCGATCCGATAGTCGCCATGGATTTCGGCACAGGGGCCCTGAAAGTAACGCCCTCCCACGATCTGACGGACTTTGAACTATCTTTGCGCCACGGTCTGGAACATGTGACAATAATGGATACCAACGGGCGAATAAACGAAAACGGCATCCATTTTAAGGGAATGGGCCGATACGAATGCAGGAAAGCTATAGTCGAGGAGCTGGAGGCCCAAGGTTTTCTGGTCAAGATAGAGCCTTATGCGCTGGGGTTGGGCCGATGCTATCGTTGCAAGGATGTGGTGGAACCGCTCATTTCGAAACAGTGGTTTGTGAAGGTGGCGCCGCTCGCAGACAAGGCCCTGAAAGCAGTTCAGGACGGCAAGACCAGGATTGTTCCCGAACATTGGACCAAGACCTATTATGAATGGATGAACAATATCCGGGACTGGTGTGTTTCACGCCAGATCTGGTGGGGGCATCGAATACCTGCATGGACCTGCGAGGATTGTGGGCAGGTGATAGTGGCCCGGGAAGAGCCGTCGGCATGTCCGGCGTGCAAAGGATCGCGGCTCGTTCAGGAGACCGACGTACTGGATACCTGGTTTTCTTCAGCTCTGTGGCCCTTTTCGACCATGGGGTGGCCGGAGACGACGACCCTGTTGAAAACGTTTTATCCCACGTCCTGCCTCGTCACCGGTTTTGACATTCTATTCTTCTGGGTAGCTCGCATGATGATGATGGGGCTCAAATTCATGGATGACGTGCCTTTCAGAGAGGTTTACATCCACGCCCTGGTCAGGGACGAGCTGGGCAAAAAGATGAGCAAATCCCTGGGAAATGTAATTGATCCTCTCATGATCATGGACAAATACGGCACGGACGCTTTTCGATTTACCCTGGCGGCGCTTGCGGCCCAGGGGCGGGACATTCGCCTGTCAGAGACGCGCATTGAGGGATACCGCAATTTCATGAACAAACTTTGGAACGCGGCCCGCTTCTCGTTGCCTTATCTTGCCGGCCTCGACCCAGAGATGTCCCCGGCGCTTGGCCAGGCGCTCTCCCTTCCCGAAAGATGGATACTCTCCCGCCTGAACGGGACCGTACAAGAAGTGCGCCAGGCCATAGAGGGGTACCGCTTCAACGATGCGGCCCAAGCGCTCTATCACTTTACCTGGCACGAATTCTGCGACTGGTACATCGAGGAGGCCAAGATTCCGCTGAGCGGCGATGATCCGCAAGCGGCCCAACGGTCGGCAGTGGTTCTCCGCCATGTGCTCGACTCACTTATGTGCCTGCTTCATCCATTCATCCCGTTTATCACGGAGGAAATCGCATCACAGATCAATACCCGGCGAACCAGCATCATGCGCGGGCCATACCCCGAGGTGGATCTGTCACGTATGGATCCGGATGCCGAGCGAGACATGGGTATCCTTATGGGCATTATAAGCGGAGTTCGCAATATCAGAGCCGAAATGAACCTGCCACCCGCCAAGGCACTTCCCCTAGTCGTGGCGCCCTCCTCGGAGGAAGAACGCGGGCTGGTGGATGCGAACCGGCAGATGATCGGCTCCCTTGGGAGAGTGTCAGAGGTGAGTCTAGGAAATCCGGGAGAAAATCGAGAACCACCCCGCATGTCGGCAACAGCGGTCATCGGAGACATGCGCATCTTTGTCCCCCTCGAAGGAATTGTGGACCCTGATGCAGAAATAGCCAGGCTCACAAAAGAGTTGGCCAAGGCATCCAAGGACCTGGAAGCCGTTGACAGGAAGCTGTCAAATGCCGACTTTGTGGCTAAAGCTAACGCTGAAGCGGTTCAAAAGCAGAAAGACAGGCAATCGACATTGTCGGCAAAGTTGGCCGGTCTCGGTGAGGGCCTGGAAAAGATGCGAAGCCTCAAGGGAGTTTAATAGACCTGCAAGGGTGTCCATGCGGTTGATCGTTCATCAGGAGGCCGAATCCACACAGGATCTGGCAAAGGAATGGGCCAAGCGCGGCGAGCCCGAAGGGCTCGCGATCATGGCATTGAACCAAACAAAGGGCCGCGGGACATCAGGCCATTCATGGGTGTCTCCCCCAGGGAAAAACCTGGC